>DAIMJK010000010.1:20350-21222 GCA_036722245.1 Lysobacterales bacterium | reverse complement strand
ACGCATCCCCTCGGCGCGCTGGGTCGCGCTGCCGGCGCAGCTGGTCCAGGATGGCCTGGTGCTGCGCCTGCGTGAGCAAGGGATCGCCCGCAGTGTCGATCGACGCGCGCTGCGCTTTCGCTCGAATCTGCGCCTGACCGGCGTCCTGGCCGCTTTCCAGTATGACCCGCAGGCGCGAGCAGCGCGCATCGTGCTGGATCTGCATCTGGTCTGCACCACCAAGGCACTCAGTCTGGGTCAGCGCCGGTTCGTCGCCGAGCAGGCAACGGACTCGACCGCGGCGGCGTCCATCGTTGCCGCCCTGGGCCTGGCGCTTGATGCGATCAGCCGCGAACTGGCCGAGTGGATGCAGGCGCAGGCCGTCGGGCGCTGCGAGGACAAGGGCGTAGACGTCGACAACACGGAAGATCAACTGGAATCCACCGAGAGACGTGCGCGCAAGACCTGAGCACGGCACGCCGCGCACGGTTGCGGACGGCCGCCAATCGAACAACCACTCGCAGGGCTTTGACATGATGGCCAGCCGGACCCCACCCCTTCGCCTGGCAGCCGTGCCGTCAACCCGCCTCCGCTGGTATGCAGCTGCGCTCATGCTCGGTGCCGAAGCCTTTGCCCTGCCCTTGTGCCCACCTGAGCCAGCCATGACAGCCAGCGAGCCGACTGCCCAGGTCGTCGGCTCCATGCCGGCGCTGGAACGCGAATTCGTCCCGCGGCTGTCGAAGCTGGTCCGTGACCGCAAGGTGCCAGGCATCGCCGTGGCCGTGATCGAGAGCGGCCAGGTGAGCTGGGCGCGCAGTTTTGGCATGGCCGATGCCGAGCGCCGGCTGGAGGTGCGCGCCAATGCCGACACCGCACAGGACGCGCGCCTCGCG
>DAIMJK010000010.1:9923-20340 GCA_036722245.1 Lysobacterales bacterium | reverse complement strand
GCCGGCTGCCATTTGAAATCGACACGCCGATTCCGCTCGGCCGCTGGTCGGAGCTGCCGTTGCATCTGCTCGCCAGCGACCTGGCGCTGCGCGGTGAGCTCGACCTGGACACGCCGCTGGAGGACCTGGCTGCCGCATTGCGATGGCCGGACCTGCCAGCACCGACGCTCCGCCAGTTGCTCAGTCATCACAGCGGGCTGAATGGCGGCCGTTTGCATGGTCTGTACGGGGACCCGAAGCAGCCCGCCGTCGGCGCCGATCAGGAGCGCTACGCCGCCCGCCCGCCGGGATTGCTGGAGAGCTATTCCCTGGTCGGTCTGGAGGCTGCATTGCCCTACCTGCGCTCGTCCCTGACCGATGCGGAACAGACGCTGGAGCAGGCACTGGACCAACGGCTGCGTACGCTCTATGGCTTCGATTGTTCCCGTCCCAGCCTGAGCTACGCGGTTCCCGCGAACCTCGCTCGTGGCCATCGCGATCGCCAGCAATTGCCGCTGATGGTTGCGCGCAATCGGATCGCGCTCGGTCTGCACGGCAGTCTGCGCGGCGCCGTTGCGCTGTTCGCGCCGCTCACCCGGACCCAACCCGACCCCGCCTGGCAAGCCATCACCGAAGTCCAGAACGCCGACGCCGTGCTCGACTTCGATCGCAAGCTCGGCCTGGGTGTCGACCTGCTCGACAGCCAGCGGGCGGCGGTCGGACGGGTCGTGCTGGCCTTCGGGGCCGCTCCCGGCTATCGCGCCGAGGCACGGGTCGCGCTGCGCCATCGACTCGCCGTGATCGTGCTGGCCAATGGCAACGACGAGGAGGAACTCGGCGACATCCCGGGCGATCTGCTCGATGCCGTGCTGCAGGCCCGGCTGGGCATTCCACCGCGCGAACGCGATACTCCCCTGCCAGATCGCGTTGACTACCCATCCGGACTGAGTGCCATCACCCTCGCCGACCGCTACGCCACCCCGTTCGGTCGGCTGCGAGTGGTCGACCGTTTCGAGGGCGGCTTCGATTTCGAACTGTTCGGTCGCGGCTTCCGTGCCCAGCGCCGTGATGATGGCTGGTACCGGCTCAGCTATCGCTTGCTGGGCCTGATCCCGCTGCGCTTCAGCATCATCAACCAGACGCTGCTGGGCTCAGCCCGCCATGGTGAGCATGAGTTGCTGCTGGCACACGTCTATGGCCGAACGCTGCTGCTCGGCAGCACACCCTTCGGCAGCGCGGTCCCGGCCGATCTTGATCGCTGGCTCGGCACCTATCGTCTGAGCAACCCGGACCTGCTCACCCGCAGCCTCAAGGTCGATCGGATCGAACTGCTGCGCGAAGGCGCCGACCTGGTGCTGGAATACCGCCTGCCGACCCCGTTCCTGCTGACCTTCAAGCCACGCGTCCTGCTCGAAGCCGCCGACCGCAACCACCTCCGAGTCGCCGGCCTGGGACCGCTGCTGGGCGAGCAGTTGCAGGTGACGCAGGCCGAGGGCAAGGCGCGGTTGAGCTATGCGGGCTACTTGTTCGAGCGGAGTGAGTAGCGGCGCAGAGTCGGCGGAGTGGCTTGAGCGAAGTGGTAGGGCCCAGGGCCCGGGGCCCAGTAAAGTCAAGAGCAGCACCACGTCGTCCCTGCGGCAGTCCTCGAACCCGAGCCTCTGCGTACTCATCCAGCGAGGGCACTGGGCACAGGGCCAGTAAGGTCAAGGGCAGGGCCGCATCACCTGGCCACCTGCCCTGGGCACTGGCTTTTCTGGGCCCTGGCTCTTCGGGACCTGGCTCTTCTGGGCCCTGGGCCCTGGGCCCTGAGCCCTGAGCCCTGAGCCCTGGCCCTTGTCGCCATCTTGCCCTCGCCCCTTCACCTCTCGCGGCCACATGGCCGCGCTCCGCCCCCGTCCGCCGCCGGACCAAGTATCCTCTGCCGCTTGTGTGTCGTCCCAGCCGCATCGAGAGCCGCTCGCCCATGCTGACTCGTGTCCTGCTAGGCGTCGGTCTGACGCTGTCGCCGTTGTCTGCAGCGTTGGCCGACGTCCTTTGTCCTGCCACCTACTGGCGTTGTCTGCCGGGCGACGATGGCCAGCCGCATTGTGAGCCGCACAGCACCGCGCAGCGCGACCAGGCGCCCGTGTTGCTCAGTGCCGAGCAGGTCGAGGGGGTCGATCAGAACCACTACATCCTGCGTGGTGATGCGATTGCCGAACGGGCCGACCAGCAACTGCGGGCCGACATGCTGAGCTACACGGTCGATGTCGAGACGTTGCGCGCCGAGGGCTCGGTGCACTACCAGGACCAGCAGATGGCGCTGCAGGCCAGTCAGGCCGAGGCGCGCCTGGGCACAGGCGAGACGGACCTGGAGCAAGCCCGCTTCCAGTTGCGCGAGGGCACCGCCAATGGCGAAGCGCTCAGCGTCCGGCGACACGCGCAGCAGACCGACATGAGCGGGGTGATCTTCAGCAGTTGTGATCCGGCCGAGCGTAGCTGGGCAATCGAGGCCAGCAGCCTGACCCTCGATCACGACGAAGGCATCGGCATAGCGCGCGACTTCAAGCTGCGGCTCGGCAGGGTGCCGGTGTTCTACCTCCCCTACGCTCAATTTCCCATCGATGAGCGACGCAAATCCGGATTTCTGGCGCCAGCAATTGGCTACAACAATATCGAGGGCCTGGATTTGCTGCTGCCCTACTACTTCAACCTGGCGCCCAATTATGATGCGACTCTGACACCCAGGATCGTCAGCCAGCGCGGTCTGCTGCTGGGCGGCGAAGCACGCTACATGGACAGGCGTCAGCAGGGCGAGTACTACGCCGCACTGCTGCCTTCGGACCGGATCGAGGACCGCGACCGCTGGCGCTACCGCTTTCGTCATTTCCTCAACCTCGGTCCCACCTGGAGCTTCCATGCCGATGCCCAGCGCGTATCCGACGATCGCTATTTCGAGGATTTCGGCGATTCGCTGGCGAATGCGGCGCAGAGTGTGCTGGGCAGCCAGATAGCGCTGACCGGCCGCGGTATGGACTGGCAGGCGGGCGTGGTGCTGGAGGACTTCCAGCTGATCGACCCAAGCCAGCCCGAGCAGGTCGACCCCTATCGACGGCTGCCGCACATCTACTACGACGGTCGCTTTCGCCAGTCGGCCGGCTGGCGCTACGGCCTCGCCGCTGACCTGTCGTATTTCGACCGGGCTGAAGGAGTCACCGGCAGCCGGATCGACCTGTGGCCCTATCTGGGCTGGCGCAGCGAGCGGCCATGGGGTTTTGTCGAGTCCCGGCTTGCCTACCGCTATACCCAATACGACCTCGACAGCGGTCGGGGCAACCCCAGCCGGGCCATGCCGGTGGCCAGCCTCGACGCCGGACTGGTCTTCGAACGCCCCTTGAACTGGGGCGATCGGCCGATGCGGCAGACCCTCGAACCGCGCGCCTTCTATCTGTACGTACCCGAGCGCGACCAGAGCAAACTACCGATCTTCGACAGCGCCCCGCTCGACTTCAGTTACGCCCAGCTGTTCCGCTACAACCGATTCACCGGCGCCGATCGCATGAGCGACGCCAACCAGTTGACTCTCGGCGTCACCAGTCGCTTCATCGATGACAATACCGGCGCCGAGCGCGGCAGTGTCTCGATAGGCCAGGTCCGCTACTTCGATCCACCGGTCGTCGAGTTACCGGGCGTTCAGCCAGTGGACCGCAGCGGCTCGGTCCTGGTCAGCGAGATCAGCTACTCGCCCACCGACCGTTGGCGCCTGAGCCTGGCCCAGCAGTGGGACCCGGAGTTCGAGAAGACCCGGCTCAGCTCGCTCAGGGCCACCTGGCAATTCGGCGATGGCGGCATCGCCTCGGCGCGCTATCTGTATCGCTCAGGTGAGATTGAACAGCTGGATGTGGGCGGTATCGTTCCAATCAACGAGCGCTGGAAGCTGATCGGTCGCTTCAACTACTCGCTGCGCGACAATCGCAGCTTCGAAACCCTCGCCGGCTTCGAGTATCGCGATTGCTGCTACGCGGTGCGGTTGATCAGTCGCCGCTACCTGCGTTCGGCCGGTTTCGACCGCCAGTCAGGTATCTATCTGGAACTTGAACTGACCGGTCTGGGACGCCTGGGGCGGAAGACCGGAGACCTTTTGGAGCGTGCTATTCTGGGCTATCGCGAACCCAACGACTGACCAGACCCATGCCCGCTCGAATTCTCGCAGCCCTCCTGCTGCCGCTACTGCTTGTGCTGACCGCGCCGATCGCTGCCCAGACGCAGCAACTCGATCGCATCGTCGCGATCGTCGAAGAGGACGTCATTCTCGCCAGTGAACTGGAAGAGGCGATCATCAACATCCGCGCCCAGTTTCAGGGCCGCGAGACCCAACTGCCACCCGATGAGGTGCTGCGCAAGCAGGTCCTGGAGCGAATGACTCTGGTCCGGCTGCAGGTACAACGCGCCACGTCCGCCGGAGTGCAGATCACCGACACCGAGATCGACGAAGCGCTGGCAAGGATCGCCGCCGGCAACAACCTGACCCTTGCCCAGATGCGCATGGCGATCGAGCAGGACGGGTTGGACTATGGCGAGTTCCGCAACAGCATGCGGGATGAATTGATGGTGCAGAAACTGCGCAATCGCGTGGTCGAGAGCCGGGTCAACATCAGCGACGCCGAGATCGATCGGGCGATGGCAACCGATGACATCAAGCGCGGCGAAGTACGACTCGGCCATATCCTCATTGCAATGCCCGAAGGCGCCACACCGGAGCAGGTGGAGACCGCCCGCGGCAAGGCTGAAGGGGTGCGCAAGGTGATCCAGGAGGGGCAGATCGATTTCACCGCCGCGGCCATTCGCTTCTCCGATGCGCCGCAAGCGCTCGAAGGCGGTGAACTGGGCTGGCGCCGCTACGACCAGATCCCGGAAGCCTTCTCCGATCTGGTCGCCGGCATGCAGGTCGGCGAGATCAGTCCGCCGCTGCGTACGCCCAGCGGCTTCCATCTCTTGACGGTAATCGAGGAGCGGGAAGAGTCTCAGGTCGTGGTCACCGAGTACCTGATCAACCACCTGGTGGTGGAGGTGACCGACATCGTCTCCGAGCAACAGGCGCTGCGCAAGATCGAGGCAGCGCGACAGCGGATCATCGATGGCGAAGCGTTCGGCGACGTGGCCAAGGCCGTGTCGGATGACAAGACCACCGCCAATCTGGGCGGCTCGCTGGGCTGGATCCCGATCGATCGCTACGGTCCGTTCTACGCCGAACCGCTCAGCCAGTTGCTCAACGGCCAGGTCAGCGCACCGCTGCGCTCCGAAATGGGCTGGCACATGATCCAGCGGGTGGATACTCGCCAGACCGACCGCACCATCGATGTCGCTCGGGGTCAGGTTCGGGAGAACCTCTTCCAGGCCAAGGCAGAAGAAGCATATGACGCATTCCTGCGCCAGCTCCGCAGCGAATCCTTCATCGAGACCCGTATCGACGGCGAAGGCGCGAGCTGAGCGACTGTCGCGTTGACAACGCGGTCGGCCGCACCCGATGCCGACCGCGATAGGCCCCATGAACGCATTGCTCCCGCTGGCCCTGACCATCGGTGACCCGGCCGGCGTCGGACCGGAACTGGTGGCACTGGCCGCTCGTCGGCGCTGGCCTCTGCCGCTGGTCGCCATCGGCGATTGCGAACGCTTGCAGCAGGCTGCGGCCGAGCGCGACCTGCCGTTGCAACTGGTCGAGGCAGGGTTGCTCGGTGCACCCCTCCCGCCCCTGCCCGCCGGCCATCTTTACAGCCGTCATATCGGATCGGCGCGGCCGGCACGTGCTGGCGTGCTCGATCCCGCCAATGCCGACGCGGTGCTGTCGATGATCGATAGCGCTGCCGACGGCACCTTGGCCGGCCACTACCTTGCACTCGTCACCGGCCCAGTGCACAAGGGCGTCATCAATGACGCCGGCCACCGCTTCAGTGGGCATACCGAGCGTCTGGCCGAGCGCGCCGGACGGCAGGAGGTGCTGATGCTGCTGGTCGCCGATGACTTGCGGGTCGCGCTGGTCACCACCCACGTCCCATTGCATGCGGTCGCCGGGTTGATCACCGCTGAGCGAGTCGAGGCGAAGCTGCGTCTGCTCGATGCCGGTCTACGCCGCTGGTTTGGCATCGACCCGCCGCAGATTGCGGTACTCGGGCTCAACCCGCATGCCGGTGAAGGCGGCCATATGGGCGACGAAGAGCAGCGCATTCTGATCCCTTTGCTGCAGCAACTGAAGCAGCAAGGATTCCAGCTCAGCGGTCCGCTGCCGGCCGACACCGCCTTTGTGGCCCGCAGCGGCCAGCGGCCGGACGCCTATCTGGCGATGTACCACGACCAGGGACTGCCGGTACTCAAATATGCCGGCTTCGGCAACGCCGTCAACGTAACCCTCGGCCTGCCCTATCTGCGCACCTCGGTCGATCATGGCACGGCGCTGGACATCGCCGGTCACGGCCTGGCTGATCCCGGCAGTCTGGAAGCCGCACTGACCCTCGCCATCAGCGCCTGCCAGCGGACCGGGCACTCATGAGCGGTCATCGCGCGCGCAAGCGTTTCGGTCAGAATTTCCTCACCGATCGACGCGTGATCGAGCAGATCGTTGCGTCGATCGCACCCTCGGCCGACGACCGGCTGGTCGAGATCGGGCCGGGTCAGGCCGCCCTCACCGGCCCTTTGTTGGCGCGCTGCCCCGGCCTGACCGCGATCGAGATCGACCGCGATCTGGCCGCGCTGTTACGCCAGCGTCTGCCGCAGCTGACGCTGATCGAAGCCGATGCGCTGACGTATGACTTCCGCCGCCTGCGCGGCGACGGCGCCCTGCTGCGGCTGGTCGGCAACCTGCCCTACAACATCTCCTCCCCACTGCTGTTCCATCTGCTCGAGGCGATCGACTGCATCGCCGACATGCATTTCATGCTGCAGTGGGAAGTCGTCGAACGGATGGCCGCCGGACCCGGAAGCAAGGTCTACGGCCGCTTGAGCGTGATGCTGCAGGCCCGCTGCCGGATCGAGCCCTTGTTCAAGGTACCGCCGACGGCCTTTCAGCCGGTACCCAAGGTGGATTCGGCCATCGTTCGCTTGATCCCGCATGCGCAGCAGCCGGCGCCCGAGCTGGTCCAGGCGCTGGCCCAACTCACCCGAAGCGCCTTCGGTCAACGGCGCAAGACCCTGCACAACGCCTTGTCGGACTCGCCCATCGTCGGTCGACTGGCCAAGCTCGGCATCGATCCCAGCCGCCGCGCCGAGAGCCTCGCTTTGGCCGAATGGCTGCGGCTGGCCGTGGCGCTGGTGGAGAACCTCGTTGAAGCGCCTTAGCGCAGCGCGACTGATCACCCTGAGCGCGTGAAGAGCTTCATGCACCTATTCGCTTCGGCCAGCAAGTCGCCAGCAAGCTACCCGCTTGAAAGCGACATACTCGCCGGCATCGCAACCGCAGTTCTACCGACCGCCGCAGGGGCACTGTATCTCTGGCTGGTCCCGACCGGATGCGATCTTCGAGGGGATCCGACCATCTATCGTTGGACCTGCCTGCTGCCCGGACTGTTGATCGTCGTTTCCTGGCCGGCGGGCTTGCTCCTGCCAATTGCCAGCTTTCTTGACCAACAGGCAGGGCGTCGCTTCCCCGACGGCTGGCTGGCCACGATCCTGGCTTGTGGATTGTCGACCCAAGCGGTCCTGTTTGGTTGGTATGTGTTCAAACTCGATCCCGCCTACCGCAGCGCCCTTCTGCTTGAAATGCCCTTCGTCCCGCAGCCGTTTCTGGCAGGCGCAATTGCGGGCACAGTATTCTGGGTGACACGTCAGCTACTGGCGCGCAATCGTTCCGGAGCTGCACCGACCAACACCTGCCCGCTCTGAAGGGTTGGCCGTAGGCCCGGCCGTTCTCCCTCAGCCCCCACTCCCGCTGGCCTTGTCCGATGCGGTTCGCCGAGCTCACCGTCATCCTACGCGCACCGCCGTAGCTCTGCTGGGCCCTGAGCCCTGGGTCCTGCTCTTCTGACCCCTCAGCCCTCAGCCCTCACCCCTGAACGAGCTATACTCCGCGCCCCACGCGCTTTCCGAGGTATATCCATTGGTCCCGATCACGCAGACGGGCGGGCGCTGACATGGCCGTCTACGCCATCGGTGATGTACAGGGGTGCTTCGAGCGGCTGCAGGCCTTGCTCGCGCATGTCCAGTTTGATCCCGCCGCAGACCGGCTCTGGTTCGTTGGTGATCTCGTCAATCGCGGCGGCGAATCATTGGAAACCCTTCGATATATCAAGGCCTTGGGTGACCGGGCCGTGGTCGTGCTGGGGAACCACGACCTGCATCTGATTGCACAGGAGATCAAGCCCGAGCGGCAGCGCCAGCGCAATCCGGATCTGCGCCGGATTCTGGACGCCGACGACGCGCGCGAGTTGCTGGACTGGCTGCGTAGCCAGCCTCTGCTTCATCACGATCCCGAACTGAACTTCGTCGCCGTACACGCAGGGCTCGCCCCGCAATGGACCCTGGATGCTGCCAAACAACACGCGCAACGGGTCCAGCGCGAGTTGCAGAGCAAGGACTGGAAGTCGATCATGCTGCGCATGTACGGCAATGAGCCGACCGGCTGGTCGCGCAAGCTCAAGGGATTGCGACGGACGCGAGCGGCGATCAACATCTTCACCCGCATGCGCTATGTCGACCCGCAAGGACGGATCCAGTTCGAGGCCAAGGGTGCGCCCGGCACTCAGCCGGTCGGCTTCTACCCATGGTTTGAGGTACCCGGCGGCAAGCCACGGGATTTCCGTATGGTGACTGGCCACTGGTCAGCGCTGGGCCTGTTTCAGGGGCTGGGTGTGTGGTGTATAGACACCGGCTGCGTCTGGGGTGGTCGACTGACCGCCTTGCGCCTGGATCTGGAAGATCCGCAGGTGTATTGGGTGCCGGGCCGGGCGGTTGACAAGCCATCGGGCGAGACGGCAGGCCAGGCCGGCGTGGACGATGACTACGAGCCGGACGACTCCACAAGCGACTCGGGTGAAGCAGAACTGGTGCAGCCCGACTCTCACCGAACACAGGGCTAAACACAGGGCTGAGGGCCGAGGGCTGAGGGGTCAGGAAAAGCAGGCAACATCAGAATCGCCGGCGCTTTTTTGCGCGAATAAGTGCATCGGCCCGGGGACTCCTGCAAGTGAACGAGCAAGAGCAAAGGGGCTTCGCCCCTGCCCGAGTACAACTCGGGGTTCCGTTGTCCGAAGCACAAAGCTCCACGGTTGAAGGTAGCGCGGTTCCGGCGCGCGTAGCGCCACGATTTTCGTCCCGGTCCTCTTCGCGCCGGCGGCCGCGTCTCCATGCGGAGCAAAGGCGAAAACGGTCGCAGGAAGAGCAGGCAACTTCGAGGTTGCCGGCGTTTGTTGCGCGAACAAGCGCACCGACTCGGGGCGACCTGGACTCCTGACAGGCGCCGAGGCCCGACCAGTGCGCTACTTCGTATGCCAAGGCACAGGCCTGAACCTTGCCCGCTCTTCCTGACCCCTCAGCCCTGACCGGGTGAACCCATTGCGTCCGGCCGCGCGCCGCCTACAATGCGCCACCTCTGCTGCACCACGATCAACCATGAAAGCGAACGAACTCAAGCGCGGCGGCGTCATCGTCCACGACGGCAAGACCTGGGTCATCCGTGACATCGACAAGAGTGCGCCGACCTCGCGCAGCGCGGTCTGGACCTTCCGCTTCAAGCTCGACAGCGTCCCGCCCGGCACGCGCTACGAGATCACGGTCAAGGGCGAGGATGAACTGGACACCGCCGAACTGTTGCGCCGGCCGAGCACCTACTCCTACATGGACGGCGACAATTACGTCTTCATGGACAGCGAGGATTACACCCAGTACACGCTGGACCCCGATCAGGTCGGCGACCTGCCCTTGTTCCTGACCGAGGACGGTATCGAGGGCCTTTACGTGCTGGTCATCGACGACCAGCCGGTCGGCGTCCAGCTGCCGCAATCGGTCGAGCTGGAGGTCGTCGAAACCGCGCCGTTCATGAAGGGTGCCAGCGCCACCGGACGGACCAAACCGGCCCGCTTTGCCACCGGCCTGGAAGTCCAGGTACCGGAGTTCATCGCCAGCGGAGAGCGCCTGCGCGTCAACACCGACAGTCGCGAGTACATGGGTCGGGCGTGAGGTCACCTGCTCTTTTCGCTCTTGTGTGCTCACGAGTTTCTGACTGTCCGACTGACGCAACTGTCCGACTGACGCAAGGCAGACCGTCACGGCGCGATGCGTGACTCCCCCGGAACATATGCCTGCGCCGGCTGGCCCTGCCGGATGTAGTAGTGCTGACCGTGTGCCAGCGGGCCGATCTGCTGCACCTCGCCGCCGGGCCAGTGGATCGCCAGGGTGTCGATCTGGTCGGCCACACCCAGTCCGAAATGGAGCCGGAAATCGCTGATCGACAGGTAGCTCTGGGCCCCCA
>DAIMJK010000010.1:0-9913 GCA_036722245.1 Lysobacterales bacterium | reverse complement strand
CCATCACCTGCCGTTGGATACGCCGCTCGCCGATCTGCGCCACCGCGCGGGCGCCGATCGCGCTGCGATTGGCGGGGCCGCCTTCCAGCCAGAGGGTCACGAAGTGGCCCATGGCCGGTGATCGGTTGAAGGCAATCTGGGCCGTGCCCTCGTTGTTGACGATGACGAAATCCAGCGCGCCATCGCCGTCCAGGTCGCCACTGGCCAGCCCGCGGCTGACCTGCACATCGCGCAGCGCCGGGCCAGCCTGATCGCTGACATCGATGAAGCGGCCATCGCCTTGATTCAGATAGAGCGAGTTCTGCTGCGGGAAACTGACCGTGTCCGAGTTGAGATGGATGTTGTCCTCGATATGGCCGTTGGCGACCAGCAGATCCTCGTCACCGTCGTTGTCGATATCGAAGAAGTCGATCCCGAAGCTCAAACGCTGGCGAGAACTCTGGCCGACGCCCACCAGATCCGAAACCTCGGTGAAAAGCATGCCCTCGCGCTGGCGGTAGATGCTGGTCACTTCGAGCTGGAAATTGCTCACTGCAATGTCCGGCAGGCCGTCGCCATCGAAATCGGAGAAGTCCACACCCATGCTGCCTTCCTCCCTCCCCTGTTCGTCGAAGGCGCTCCCAGCGAGTGCGGCGATGTCCGTCCAGCGACCGTCGCCGCTGTAGGTCCAGAGCTGGTTGGCATCGGTATCGTTGGCCACATAGACCTCGGCCCTGCCGTCCAGATCAAGATCGCCCAGCGCCAGCGCCAGGCCCTTGCCAGCGATGCGGTCGATGCCCAATTCGGCACTTGCATCGATGAGGCGACCATCACCCTGATTGCGCCAGAACTGGTCCGGCACGCCCGCGAAAAGCAGCGGCGTAGGGTAGGTCAGGATGCCATTGCGATAGGAATGCGGTGCGTCTCGCAAGGACAATTCCAGATAGCGGACCACGTAGAGATCCAGCCAGCCATCGTTGTCCTGGTCGAAGAAGCCTGCGCTGGTGCCCCAACGCCCATCGCTGCGCAAACCAGCCTCGGCGCTGATATCGACAAAGCGTTCGCCACCGCTGTTGCGCAAAAGAATCAACTCGCCATCGAAGTGGGTCAGCAGCACATCCGGATAGCCATCGTTGTCCACGTCTCCGATCGCAACTCCCATGCCGTAGCCGCGGCTGGGCAAGCGCCATTGCACGCTGACGTCGGTGAAGCGACCCGCCCCATCGTTCAGATAGAGCCGGTTCTCCGCGCCAATCGGGCGCTCGACGCTGCCCAGCGCCCCGCTGTTGACGAACAGCAGGTCCGGTGCGCCGTCGCGGTTGAAGTCTGCGATCGCCAAGCCGCCGCCCATCACTTCGGGCATCGGCTTGTGCGCGCTGCGGCCGGCGATGTGGCGAAAGCTGACGCCGGCCGCCTCGGTACCATCGATGAACTCGATCGCGACATCCTGCGCCTTGGGTTGCTCAATCGACACGGCGCTCTCGCCGGAGCCATGGTCCTGACCGCAAGCACCGAGCAGGAACGCGCCGAGCAAGCCCATGCCCGGGATCATGCCCTTCGCTACTTTCCCCATGGCCACACTCATGGCAACACCCTTGCCCTTTCGGCGAGCGCCGCCTTTGCCTGCTCGGATTGTCCAAGTCTCTGATGTGATTCAGCAATGTATTCGTACAACACCGGACGCAAGCTGGGGTCGGCGATCTCGAGTGCGGCACGCGCCTGCTCGATCACGCGTTGATAACGCTGCGCAGCCCAGTCCGCCTTCATGCCGTTGACCAGCGATACCTGTCGCATCGCCCGCTGCTCCTGTGCGGTGACCTGTGCCTGCACCGCATCAGCCCGCGCGCGCAGCGCTTCAGCCTCGGCCTGTTCACCGACGGTGTAGTGCAGCCGACTGAGCGCGAGCAGAGTGGTCTTGTCCGAGGGTGCCAGTTGCAGCGCGCGGGTCAGCAACTCACGTGCCGGCGCCTGTGCTCCCTGCCGCATGTGGATCTGACCACGCAGGCTGATGCTCAATGCCTGACCTGCCGCGATGATCTCCGGCCAGCGTCGATCCAGTCTCGCCGCGGCCTGCTCCAGTCGACCCAGCCGGTACTCGCTGGTGGCGAGCAGCTCGTTCAGCTCGAGGGTGTCGGCGTCGGCCGGCAGTGCCTGCGCCGCCTGCAGCAGCTGCTCATATTTGCCCTGCTTGAAATACACATTGACCAGATTGCGCTGATCCCGGGCCGATCGAGCGGAATCTGGCAGCGTCAGCAGCAGCTGCTCCAGAGCCGCCCAGTCGGCGCGCTGAACCAGGGCCGCCTGATAACTCTGGCGAACCAGATCCGACTCGGAATGACGGCTACGCAACTCGCGCAGCCACTGGTACTCCTCCGGCGACAGCGGCGAATTCTCGCCCAGATTCTTGCGGATCCGGCTCAATTCGGTCGCCGCCGGCCGGTCAGCGAGCAGGCGCTGATCGGCATCCGGCGGCTCGCCGCAACTGCTGAGCAGCACGCTGGCGCCGACAAGCAGGGCCGCAGTCCGCGCCGACAAGCCGATCATGGCGTCGCCGTACTCTCCGCGTCGAAGCGCTGAAACCAGCCGATCGTATGCAGCACCTGGCTCAGCAGGTGGCTGGGGCGCGCGTTGATGCCATGTGAGGCGCCCGGGATGCGCACCATCGCGGTCGGCACACCGGCCAGCTGCAGCGCCTGATAGTACTGTTCGGACTCGCCGATCGGGGTGCGCAGATCATCCTCTCCGGTGATCAGCATGGTGGGTGTGCGAACCTTGCCCACATGCATCAGCGGCGAGCGCTGCAGGTAGTGCTCGGGCTGTTCCCATGGCAGCGCCGGGAACCAGTAGCGGGTGAAGAAGGGATAAGCGTCGGCGGTCAGGCTGAAGCTGATCCAGTTGATCACCGGCTTGGCCACCACAGCGGCGCGGAAGCGTTCAGTATGACCGACGATCCAAGCGGTCAGCACGCCGCCGCCAGAACCACCGGTGACGAACAAGCGTGCCGGATCAACCTGGCCTTCGGCGATCACTGCGTCGACCGCGCTCATCAGGTCGTCATAGTCCTGGCCGGGATAGGCGTTCTGGATCAGGTTGGTGAACTCCTCTCCATAGCTGGTGCTGCCGCGCGGATTGACGTACAGCACCAGGTAGCCGGCAGCCGCGTAGAGCTGCGTCTCGGGTGCAAAGCGCGGGCCGTAGTCGGCATGTGGTCCGCCGTGGATCTCAAGCAGCAGCGGATAGACCCGGTCGGACTGGAAGCCCGGCGGCTTGACCAGCCAACCGTGGATCTGGCGGCCGTCGGCGCTGGAAGTGAACCAGCGTTCCTCGACCGCGCCCAGACGCCGGTAGGGCAGCAGATCCTCATTCAGCGCGGTCAACCGGCGCGACTTGCCACGCCCCTCGACCAGCGCCAGATCGGCCGGACGCATCGCGTCGCCGCGGGTGTAGGCGAGCACGCCCGCCGCGGCATGGAAACTGCCGCCACCGTAGGGCCGGCCCATCGCGGTACCGCCGTAGTCGTTCGCGATCGCGCGCCGCTCGCGGCCATCGCGTGCAACCCAGGCAATATGGTCCACACCCTGATCGGCGTAGCTGTAATAGAGGCCCTTGCCCTGCGCGTCCCACGCAATGGTATCGATGGCCCGGTCCAGATCGCCGAGCAGGACTTGCGTGTCACCGCCATCGAGGGCGCGCACATGAATGAGCGCCTGGTGCGAAGCCAGACCGCGATCATCGAAGCCCAGCCAGGCCAGCCAGCGGCCGTCCGGCGACAGGGTCGGGGCCTGATCCGGACCGTCTCGATCGGTCAGCGCCGTGACCACGCCATCGGCAATCGAGATCCGGTACAGCTCGCTGTCGAGCGGGTCCTCGACCGGCTGGCGATTGGCGCTGACGATCAGCGCACTGCCGTCGGCAATCCATTGCAGCGGTCCTTGATAGTCGATGCTGTCGCCGGTCAGCCGGCGTGGCGTGCCGCCTTCGGCGGGCAGCACGAAGGGCTGACGTGAGCCCGGCTCCAGATAGCCACGGCCATCGGCGCGGTAGCGTGCCGCCTCGATCACCTTGGCCGCCGGCGCCCATTCCGCCCCTTTCGGCGCCGTCGGCATCGTGGCCCACTGCGGCGATTGCTCAGGCACGAACTGCAGCAGCGCCAGTTGCGTGCCGTCCGGCGACCAGGCCAGATTGGAAATGCTGGTCTGCGAACGCATCAGCACCACCGATCGGCTCGTCGCCAGCCAGTAAAGCACCACTTCGCTAGCGCCTTCGGCCGAGGCGATCCAGGCCAGCCGGTCGCCCTTCGGCGACCACGCCACGCCTCGTACGTCCGCCGCCAGCGGCTGCTGCAGATCACGCTCCAGCGAATGCCACCACAGCGTGCTGCGACGCCGATCCTTCAGCAAGTCGAAGCCGCGGCGCTGGTACACCACGGCCTTGCCGTCCGGGGCGACCAGCGGCTCGTCCGCCCACTCCAGCTCGAACACATCCATCGGCTGCAGCACCGGCAGCGGTTCGGCGGCAAACGCCGGCAGCGGCAGCAGCAGCACGGTGGCAAGAATCGACCAGATCGACAGGCGCATCAGCAGCTCACGTGAGATCGAGGGCCTTGCTTATACGTGCGCAGGCGGGGCGTGGGCAAGAGCTGACTGCCCCGGCACGCACGGGTCACGAATGGCAGAAGCGGGACCGTGAAACGGAACCCCGAGTTGTACTCGGGCGCACTGGCGGTCGCGGCACACGGAACCCCGAGCTGTACTTGGGCGGGTTGTCTCGGCCCTTCACTCGCTTTGTTGCCCGAGTACAACTCGGGGTTCCGTTCTGGCCTCGGCGCTTCACCCGCTGCGTTGCCCGAATGCAGCGCGGTCCTGACCCGTCAGCGCTGTTAGCATACGCAGCCCTTCCCCGCCCCGGACCCGATGCCCGCTGCCGTGCCACTGCTCGAACTGGCCCAGTTCATCTGCCTGCGCGGTGGCGAGACGGTGTTTGCGCCGGTCGATCTGTACCTGCAGCCCGGCGAGATCCTCTGGCTGACCGGTCCCAACGGCGCCGGCAAGACCAGCCTGCTGCGCGGCCTGCTCGGTCTGGTGGAGTGCCAGTTCGATCATTTTCATTTTGACGGGAAACCCCTGCCGGCGGCACTGCCGTGGCTGCGTGACCAGAGTTGCTGGGTCGGCCATGATGCGGCGCTGAAGGCCGAGTTGACCCTGGCCGAAAACCTGCGTTTCGATTGTGGTCAACGCGGGCAGCCGCCGCGGATCCCGATCGAGTCGGCATTGGAGAAGGTCGGCCTACCGGGGTTTGCCGAACTGCGCGCGGGTACGCTGTCGGCCGGTCAGCGGCGCCGCGCCGCGCTGGCGCGGCTGGCCTTGCGCAGCGCCCGGCTGTGGCTGCTGGACGAACCGCTGGCCAATCTGGACGCGGCCTCGAGCGAGGCGCTGGCCAGTTGGATAGGCGAGTTCGCCGGCAACGGCGGTGCCGTCATACTGACCGGTCATGGCCGACTGCCCGCGGCGCTGAAGGTGCGTGAGTTTCAGCTGCAGTTGCCAGCGTGGGACTAGGGCCGACGATGGAGCTGAGTCTGACTACGGCCTTCCGCAGCGCGCTCAAGCGCGATCTGCAACTGGCCTGGCGCCGTCGGGGTGATCTGCTGCATCCCTTCGCTTTCGCCCTGCTGGTGGCCACGCTGTTTGCGATCGGAGTGGGTGGCGAAAGCCAGCTATTGCGCCTGGCGGCGGCGCCGGTGGCCTTTCTGGCGGTGTTGCTGGCACTGTTCCTGTCGGTCGATGGTCTTTTCCGGCCCGACCGCGACGACGGCCAACTCGATCATCTGCTGGTCTCGCCGGTGCCACTGAGCCTGACCCTGGCGGCGCGGCTCCTCGCCTACTGGCTGGTCCATGGCCTCGGCCTGACCCTGGCGGCACCGCTGATCGCGCTGCTGCTGCGGCTGGATTGGTCCTTGCTGCCGATGCTGATGGGGGCGCTGGCGATCTGCACATTGGGGATGAGTGCGATCGGCCTGATTGGCGCTGCCTTGACGGTCGCGCTCAGGCGCGGTGGTATGCTGCTGTCCCTGATCGTGCTTCCCTTGTACGTGCCGTTGCTGATATTCGGCTGTGGCGCGGTGGTGGCCGGGGGAGAAGCGAGTGCCGCCCCACTGTTGCTGGCGGCCGCTCTGAGTGTGTTCCTGACAACGCTGGCGCCCTTTGCCGCGTCCGTTGCGTTACGTTTGGGTGTGGACTGAACATCTGGGGTGGACTGCGCGTCTGGGATATGGACTGAACGAGCCCGCATGAATCGATTCTGGATCTGGCTAACCCAATTTGCCTCACCACCGGTGTTCTATCGGGTGGCCGGCCGGTGGCGGCCGTGGCTGGGATTTGGCGCGCTCCTGATCGGCGGCTTCAGTATCTACTGGGGCCTGTTCCAAGCGCCCGAGGACTACTACCAGGGCAACAGCTACCGGATCATCTACCTGCACGTCCCGGCGGCGTGGATGAGCCTGTTCGCCTATGTGGTCATGGCCGTAGCTGGCGCAGCCGCGCTGATCTGGCGTACCAAGCTGAGCGAACTGACGGTGCTGGCCTGCGCGCCGATCGGCGCCGGCTTCACCGCCGTTACACTGCTCAGCGGCATGCTCTGGGGCCGGCCGACCTGGGGTGCCTACTGGGTCTGGGATGCGCGCCTGACTTCCGAACTGGTGTTGCTGTTCTTGTATCTGGGCGTGATCGGCCTGGCCAGCGCCTATGGCGACTTGCGTCGTGGCGCCCGCGCCGCCGCCGTGCTCGCGCTGGTCGGTGTAGTCAATCTGCCGATCATCCATTACTCGGTGCACTGGTGGAACACGCTGCACCAGGGCGAGACCGTGCGTCTGTTCGGCGAATCCTCGATCGACCCCTCGATGGCCTGGCCGCTGTTAGGCGCCGCGTTTGGCGCCAAGCTGTATTTCGGCTGGTCGCTGCTCGGTCGACTGCGACTGGCGCTGATCGAGACTGAAAGCGACAAGGCCTGGGTAGCCCAGGCGCTGGACATCCAACCCGGGGCTGATCAGCGTCCAAACGGACCGGACCAGCGTGGACCGACCAAGGCCGCTCCAGAGGGCCCGGCGCATGCTTGAATGGTTGGAGAGCCACGGCCACTGGGGCTTCATCACCGCCTCCTACGCGATCGCCGCACTGGCGCTGCTGGTAGACGTGCTCGGCCAGCGGATCAAGCGCAACGATCTCAAACGCCGCGTGTTGGAGCGCCAGGCCCGCCGCCGACTGCAACGAACCCAATGAGCCAGAGCACCTGAACATGCATCCGCTACGCCGCCAACGCCTGATTGCCATCGTCGCCCTGCTTGTCGGGCTGGGGATCGCGACGACATTCGCGCTGCTTGCGCTGAACGAGAACCTCGACGTCTTCTACTCGCCCACCGACATCGCCGATGGCAAGGTCGAGACGGGCAAACGCTTCAAGCTCGGCGGGGTGGTGCTGGAAGACAGCACCGCGCGCGATCCGCAGAGTCTGCAGGTCAGTTTCGTCGTCACCGACCGCTTCCGCGAGGTGCCGGTCAGCTTTTCGGGCATCCTGCCGGATCTGTTCAAGGAAGGTCAGAGCGTGATCGCCACCGGCAGCCTGGACAGCGGTGTCTTCAAGGCCACCCAGGTACTGGCCAAGCACGATGAGACCTACATGCCCAAGGAGGTCGCCGAGGCGATCGAGAAGGCCAAGGTCAGAACGGACGCCGAAACCGGCAACGGCTATGGCGGCTACAACAATGGAGGAGCGCAGCAGTGATTCCAGAGCTCGGTCAATGGTCCATGATTCTTGCGCTGCTGTTTGCAGTGATGCTGGCCTTCGTTCCGATGCTTGGCAGCTATCTGGGCGACGAGGCGCTGATGCGCTCGGCCCGGCCGCTGGCCTGGGGCCAGTTCGTGTTCCTGCTGCTGTCCTTCCTGCTGCTGGTGCAGGCCTTCATCAGCCAGGATTTCTCGGTCGCCTATGTGGCACAGAACTCCAATCTGGCCCTCCCCATGCACTACCGCGTCTCCGCGGTGTGGGGCGCGCATGAGGGCTCACTGCTGCTGTGGGCATTGATGCTCGGCCTGTGGACGGTGGCCGTGGCGGTGTTCAGCCGCCGCCTGCCGTTGCAGTTCCTCAGCCGCGTGCTGGCCGTGCTGGGCATCATCAGCATCGGCTTTCTGCTGTTCACGGTCTTCACCTCCAACCCCTTCCTGCGCCACCTGCCGCCGCTGGCCGATGGCAACGACCTGAATCCGCTGTTGCAGGACTTCGGCCTGATCGTCCATCCGCCGATGCTCTATTTGGGTTATGTGGGCTTCTCGGTCGCCTTCGCCTTCGCGATTGCCGCCCTGCTCGACGGCCGGGTCGACCAGCAATGGGTGCGCTGGTCGCGACCGTGGACCAACGTCGCCTGGGCCTTCCTGACTGCTGGTATCGCGCTTGGCAGCTGGTGGGCCTATTACGAGCTGGGCTGGGGTGGCTGGTGGTTCTGGGATCCGGTCGAGAACGCCTCCTTCATGCCCTGGCTCGTTGGCGCGGCGCTTATCCATTCCCAGGCGGTCACCGAGAAACGTGGCACGCTGCGCTCGTGGACGCTGTTGCTGAGCATCTCGGCCTTCAGTCTGTCGCTGCTCGGTGCCTTTCTGGTGCGCTCGGGCGTGCTGACCAGCGTGCATGCCTTCGCCAGTGACCCGACCCGCGGGCTGTTCATCCTGATCTTTCTCGGCGTGATCACCGGCGGCGCCTTGTTGCTTTATGCACTACGCGCGCCGCGCATCACCCCCGGGCCGGCGGTCCCACTGTGTTCGCGCGAGGCCTTGCTGCTGCTCAACAATGTTCTGTTCACCACCGCCTGCGCGATGGTCCTGCTCGGCACACTCTATCCGCTGCTGATCGATTCGCTCGGCATGGGCAAGATTTCGGTCGGACCGCCGTACTTCGGCAACCTGTTCTACTGGCTGATGGCGCCGCTGGTGCTGCTGATTCCCCTGGGACCGCTGGCACGCTGGCAAGGTGATCGCTGGGTCGACATCCTGACCCCGTTGCGTGCGGCGGCGGCCGCGGCGGCCATCACCGGCATCCTGTTGGCCTGGTTCAGCGGCAACAGCTCGGTCAAGAGCGTGCTTGGACTGGTCGGCGCGATGTGGGTCGTCTTTGGCACAGCGGTGTTCCTGGTTCGCCGGGTGCGTCGACGCCAGCCTGGCCGGCCGCTGCTGAGCGCCGAGATGACCGGCATGGTGCTCGGCCATGTGGGCGTCGCGGTGTTTGTCATCGGCGTGATGATGACTGAGGCGCTGACGGTCGAGCGCGACGTGCGGCTGGAGCTCGGCCAGACCGAGATCATCGGCGACTACCACTTCAACTACGTCAGCATGCGCCATTTCGATGGTCCCAACTACAAGGCCGACGAGGCGCTGATCCAGGTCACGGTGGACGACAGGTTGATCGCGGAGTTGCGCCCGCAAAAGCGCGGCTATCTGCGCGGTGAGGTCATGACCGAGGCGGCGATCGATCCGGGCTTGACCCGTGACCTGTACGTGGCGCTCGGCGAGCCGGTCGGCGCCAACGAGGCCTGGGCGATGCGGATCTACTACAAGCCGATGATCCGCTGGGTCTGGCTGGGTGCCGCGTTGATGACCCTCGGCGGGCTCATTTCGGCCTTCGAGGCACGGCTGTACAGACGCGTCGAGAGCCGCAGCCCGGCCAGGGGCGGCGCCGCCGAGGCACACGCATGATGCTGCGTCTGCTGCTGCCGCTGCTGATGTTCATTGCGCTGGCGGCGCTGCTGTTCAGTGGCCTGGGCAAGGATCCCAAGATCGTCCCGTCGCCACTGATCGGCAAGCCGGCGCCGGCCTTCAGCCTGGAGACCCTGCACCAGCCCGACCGCCAGGTCAGTGCCGACAGCCTCAAGGGCGAGGCCTACCTGCTGAAC
>DAIMJK010000009.1:0-21436 GCA_036722245.1 Lysobacterales bacterium | reverse complement strand
GCTTGTGCTTCAGGTCTGTCGGCTGGTCCAGGCCGAGACGTTTCAGGCCGGCTTGCGCCCCGTCACCTCGCGGCCCCCGCATCAGCATGCCGACCGCTTCAACGCGTCCGCCCCAACTGCCCAGCTTTGCCTTCAGGCCGCGCAGAGCGACGGCGAGCTTGAGTTCCACCTCGTCCAGATCGCTGCCGAAGGGGAAACGGGGAAACTTGTCGGGGCCGGCGGCGGCGAGCGCGGCCTGAATGTGGGGGGGCGTGTTGTGGCGCGCCCGCTCCGGGATTTCCCAGGTCGGATCGATCTTGCCGGCCAGTCGCGCCTGCGCCAGCAGCATGCTCTGGAAGCGGGCATCGGCGATCTCGATCAGTGCCTTGATGCAATCCTCGTCGCTCTTGCCTTTCAGGTCGGCCACGCCATATTCGGTCACGACCAGATCGCGCAGGTGGCGCGGAATGGTGGTGTAGCCATAGTTCCAGACAATGTTCGATTGCGCGCCCCCGTGTGCTTCGCGGGTCGATCGCAGCATCAGGATCGAGCGCCCGTCGGCCATCCGGTGGCCCATCGCGACGAAGTTGTATTGACCGCCGACGCCGCTGACGACCTGACCATTTTCCAGCGCATCGCTGACCGCCGCGCCAAGCAGGGTCTGCATCATGCAGGTATTGAAGAAGCGCGCATGTCGGCGCTGAACCTGCGCCAGCGCGGTGTTGCCGGTCGGCAACTCGTTGATGTGGGTGACTCGGGTCATGCCGATGCCGTCGCGCTGAGCGTCGTCCAGGCCATTGAGCCACGCGTAGAGCTCCTTGGTACCAAGGAAGAACGCGCCCTGCAGGTACATGCCGCCGAGCAGCGGGCGACCCGCCATGCGTTTGGCGAGCACGCGGCGTTCGGCCGGGCTGGCCAGTTCGGCGTCCAGCCGGCTGCCATCTTCGAACACCAGCATGCCGTGATCGATGTGCGCGCCCGCCTCGATCAGACCGAGCCGCTGCAGCCGCCGCAACTCGGTGCCGTGCAGGGGCAGATCGATGCCACCGACAGCGAGCAGCTCATCGAGAGTCAGCTCGGTCGTCGTGTCGCCCAGTTCGCCGCGTGCGCGCAGGCGCTCGATGCCCAGGTGCGGAAACACGCGCCGGTGCAGGATGCCGCCCTTGGCCAGGTGCATGAAGCCGTCCATGATCATCTCGCTGGCGCCATAGAGTCCCAGCGGCAAGGTTCCGGTGCCGCCCCAGCGCTCGATCACGTGCAGTTGCGAGGGCGACGGATTCAGCGCTTCCAGGACGCGGTTGTAGGCGCTGTTGTCATGCTGGCGCAGCAGCGCGGCGTGGACCAGCGAGTCGGACAGCGCACCGATGCCGATCTGCAATGTGCCACCATCGCGGATCAGGCTGGCGGCGTGCACACCGAGCGCGTACTCGGCCGGTTCCACCGGATGCCGCGGCAGGGCAAACAATTGGTGCGCCGGTCCAGGCAACTCGAGCACGCCGTCAAAAAAGCCTTCACCCACCTCGGCGTCGTGCGGCATGAAAGGCAGATCCGGATGCACCGAGCCGACCATCAGCGGTCGCTGCTCGGCCAGTTCGATCGCATCGAAGGTCACGTCCGGATTGCAGCTCAGGCTGTAGCGCGGGCCATTGTCGCCGGCACGCCGGGCGACCATCTGCAGCAGCAGGTTGACGCCGGCTTCGCTGACCACTTGCGCCACGTGGGTGTAGTTCAGCGAGGTGTAGCGGCGCTGCATCGCCGGCTTGTACATCCACACACCGGACTGGACGTAGAACTCGTGGATGTCGACGTTCGGAGGCAGGTCGTCGTGCTGCAGGTCGGCGACCCACAGCAGGTCCGGGTAGTCGGCACCGAAATGCCGGTCCAGAAACGGCCCCAGAAAGCGCTGCTCGAGGTCCGACGCGGGCTTGGGTCGGGCCAGCGACAGCGCGGTGTAGATGGTCAACGAGATCGTCTCGTCGTTCTTCGCCCGCGCATAGAGCGCATTGAGCAGGACATTCGGCTTGCCCAGCCCGAGCGGCGTGGCCAGAACGATGCATCTGCCGACCCTTTCGATGATCCAGTCCACGCACCGCTCGGCGACCTCGAAATGTTTGGTCATGTCCGCTCCATCTGCCTCACCCGGGCCTACAAGCCTGCCTTCAGGCTGGCCCCGACGAATTGATCCAGATCACCGTCGAGCACCGCCTGGGTATCGCCGCGCTCGACCCCGGTGCGCAGATCCTTGATTCTGGACTGATCGAGCACATAGGACCGAATCTGACTGCCCCAGCCGATATCGGCCTTGCTGTCTTCCAGTTTCTGCTGCTCGGCCTTGCGCTTGTTCAGCTCCATCTCGTAGAGCTTGGACTTGAGCTGCTTCATCGCGGTATCGCGATTCTTGTGCTGCGAGCGATCGCTCTGGCAGGCAACGATGATGCCGCTGGGGACATGGGTGATGCGGATCGCCGACTCGGTCCGGTTGACATGCTGACCGCCGGCGCCGCTGGCTCGGTACACATCGACTTTCAGATCGGCCGGGTTGATCTCGATCTCGATGTCGTCGTCGACCTCCGGCGCCACGAATACCGAGGCGAAGGACGTGTGGCGGCGACTGTCCGAATCAAAGGGCGACTTGCGCACCAGCCGGTGCACGCCGGTCTCGGTGCGCAGCCAGCCGAAAGCATGATCCCCTTCGACCCGCAGGCTGGCGCTCTTGATGCCGGCGACTTCGCCCTCGCTCTCTTCCAGCACCTCGACGTTGAAACCCTTGTTCTCACACCAGCGCAGATACATGCGCAGCAGCATCGAAGCCCAATCCTGCGCCTCGGTACCGCCGGCGCCGGCCTGGATGTCGACGAAGCAGGGATTGGGATCCATCGGGTTGGCGAACATGCGCTGGAACTCGAGCCGACCGACCCGGCCCGCATAGTCCTGCAGGTCGGCCTCGACAGCAGCCAGTGCCTCGGTATCGTTCTCTTCCAGCGCCAGCTCAAGCAGTTCCACCGCGTCGCTCAGGCCCTGACTGATGACATTGATCGTGCCGGTGATGTCTTCCAGCCGGGCCCGCTCGCGACCCAGTTCCTGCGCCCGCTTCGGATCGTTCCAGACTTCCGGCGACTCCAGTTCGCGGCCTACTTCTTCCAGCCGTTCGGTCTTGACATCGTAGTCAAAGAAACCTCCGCAGCGAGTCGGTGCGTTCACCCAGGTCGGCGATCTGGGCTCGAAGTTCGTTGATCTCGGTCATGACGGGGCCTGCGCGGAAAAGCGCCGAATTGTAGCAGGGAGGGCTGGGGGCGCGGTCCAAGGCGGCCGCGAGGGGATGCGATTCAAAGTGTGCAGCAGCCGCTCCCGTCATACCAGCGAGCACTGCTCGGGGTCGGGGTCGGAATCGGTATCGGCATCGATCCTTTGCCGGGTGGATCCGGCCTCTTCGTAAATCGACTCGCCACGCTGCCGTCAATGATTTGCCTGGTACACCCACTAAGTTCTTGGCGGAGTCAGGGCTCATGCCGTCGATCTCGATCCCGACGCCGATTCCGACCCCGACCCCGACCTCGAAACCGAAACCGGCTACAGCTGCCGCTAGCGGTCCGATACGCCGAGTCCTTGGCCCTCCACCCAGTGGGCCATCCTCAACGCATTCTCATACTGCGCCTTCGGTAGCAGCCAGCGCAGGGCCTGATCCAGATCGCTGCCCGGCGGGCAGCCGAGCTGAGCGCACAGGTAGATCGTCGACAGACCCTCCGCACCGCAACTTGCGCTGCGCCGGCAGGCCACCAGGTCGGATGCAGGCGCCAGAGCCGCTTCCAGATCGATGCGCACCGGTGGCGTGCGACCACGATAGATCTGCTCCAGCGGCAGATCGTCGTCGGCGAGCAAATGGCGCAGGGCTTCATGCAGCAGCGCGGCATCAGCCGATTCGCGCAGCAACTCGACCGCCAGCCTTTTCGCCGCCGCCGCTCCGGCCTCGACCTCGCGATTGGCCGGGACCGTTTGGCGCCAGGCCTGCTGGATCGGATCGTTTCCGGCCAGCGGTTCCAGCATCTCGGGCGGCAATCCACCGCAGCGCTGCTGCAGCGCATCCAGCCACGGCCTCCGACTGGCATCCAGATCGACCCGGGCGCTGGCCCCGTCAGGCCGATGTACCAGTGCACACGCCATCCGAACTTCATCGTGCAAGGTCTTGAGCCAGGGACGCTCCGGTCCCGGCAGCGCCAGCAATCTGGCCAGCGCAGGCGCGTAGCGTGATGCATTGCGAACGCTGGCAGGCTCAGGCTGCACCGTCACCGCTGGCTCGGCCACCAAGTGCTGACGCAGGCTGCTGTCGAACGCGCCCACCTGCGTAGCGGCGCGTGCCGGGCCTTGTGACTGCCGCTCACCCGACCGACCGTCGTCGCGCATGCCAGGCACCGGCTCTGCCGCCAGCCAGATCAGCGCCGAGCCAAGCACTGCCAGGACCACGCCCGCCGCCAGCAACACCAAGCGCCAGTTTGCCGCAGCCGCGTCACGTTGCCCGAAGGTCCAGCGCGACGGGATCGGCGCGGGCGACAGGCGTGCTTCAACCCGCATCGAGCGGCACCTCCAGCAGCAGCCATGCATGCACCGCCCTGGCGGCGCTGAAATCCCGCGGCGACAACGCCTCGAACCAGGCCTCCAGCAAATCGGCACCGGCCTCGCAGCCGTGCATGGCGCACACCTTGAGGGTCAAAAGGCTGTTGCTGCCGCAGGCCCGATGGCGGGCGCAGTCACGCCAGTCCTGGACCACCGCAATGACCGCCTCGGCGTCGGCCGGCAGCAAGCGGCGGCCATCGCTGAAAATCCGCTCCTGGGGCAGGGCATCGACCAGATAGGCTTCGATCCAGGCATCCACCAGGGCCTCGCTGGTGCGCGCCTGACGCAGTTGCGCCATGGCCTGGCCAGCACCCGGCAACGGCCACTGATCGGACCGTTCGGCACGGACATCGATACCGGGCCGGTACAGCGAGGGCGTCGGCACACCGGCACAGCGCTCCAATAGCGCGTCGCGGGCCCAGTCACGGCGCGGATCGGGCTCCCGCCGTCCCTCCAGTCGGAGCAATGTCAGGACCACACAGGCATCGTCGACACGCCGCCGCAGCGCGCGCCACTCGGCCTCCGGCAGGTGGCCACGCAGCGCGCGCAGGGCCGCGTCCAGATCGGCCGTGGTGTAGACCAAAGCCGCATCCGGCCGCCGCGAGGCAACAGCGCTTCCGGCAGATGTCGCGACTGGGGCAGTCGACGGGTCGACACGAGCGAGCTCGATCGGCTGCCGCGTCAGCAGCCAGACCACAACAGCAATCAGCGCCAGCAGCAGCCAGCGGCTCATCGACAGCTGCGGGCGTGTCTGGCCGGACATGCCGCCCAGTGTTGC
Source organism: Lysobacterales bacterium (assembly GCA_036722245.1). Classification (GTDB taxonomy): domain Bacteria; phylum Pseudomonadota; class Gammaproteobacteria; order Xanthomonadales; family SZUA-5; genus JAWLAT01. Next base: position 16,068 of record DAIMJK010000009.1, on the reverse strand, counting down.
GCGCTACCGAGCCGCCTGCAAGCGGCGAATCGGTCAGCCCGGCAGTGCGCTCGCTGCACTGCCGGGCTGGGCCCGACTGCTACTCCTGCGGCAGTGGAAAGCCGCGATCGCGCAGCAGCGCATCGATGGTCGCGTCGCGGCCGCGGAACAAGCGGTAGGCCTCGGCCGGATCGACCGCATTGCGCACGGCGAACAGATGTTCGACCAGCTTGGCGCCCAACGCCTTGTCGTAGTAACCACCCGGCGCATTGGCAAAGGCTTCGCTGGCATCGGCGGTGAGCACTTCGGCCCACAGATAGCCGTAATAGCCAGCCGAGTAGCCCTCGCCCGAGAACACATGGGCGAAATGCGGCGTGCGATGGCGCATGACGATCTCCTTCGGCATGCCCAGCGCATCGAGAGTCTCGCGCTCGAAGGCAGCCGGATCCAGGTCGGTCGGATCGATCGTGTGCAGCTTCATGTCCATCAGTGCCGAGGCCAGAAACTCGGTCGTGCGGAAGCCCTCGTTGAAGGTTGCCGCACGTGCGATCTTGGCCATCAACTCGGCCGGCATAGGCTCGCCGGTCTCGACATGGACCAGAAACTTCTGAATCACCGGCTCGGTGCTCAGCCAGCGCTCGAGCAGCTGTGACTGGAACTCGGTGTAGTCACGCACGCCGCCATTGAGCGAGGGGTAGGCGACGGTCGAGGACAGCGCATGCAGGGCATGGCCGAACTCGTGGAAGAAGGTGGTTGCATCATCCCACGACACCAGCACCGGCTCACCCGGCTTGCCCTTGATGAAGTTGGAATTGTTGCTCGACAGCACGCTCTGGTTCTCGGCCAGCTGGTGCTGGTCGCGGTAAGCGAAGGCCCAGGCGCCGGAGCGCTTGCCCTCGCGCGCATAGGCGTCCAGATAGAACAGCCCGACGTGGTCGCCGCTGCTGCGGCGCTTGACTTCCCACACGACCACATCCGGATGAAAGACCGGCACGCTGCCCTCGGGCACCGGAATGAAATCAAAATCGAACAGTTCGCCGGAGACATAGAACATCGCCTCGGTCAGCTTGTCCAGCTGCAGGTACTGCTTGACCTCGTTGGAGTCCAGGTCATAGCGCTGCTTGCGAACCTTTTCGGCGTAGTAGCGGGAGTCCCAGGGCTCGATCGTGATATCGGCGCCCTCGGCATCGGCCAGCGCCTGCATGTCGGCGACCTCCTCGGCGACGCGCGCGATCGCCGCCGGCCAGACCGCTTCCATCAGCGCCTGCGCCTGGGCCGGCTCCTTCGCCATCCGGTCTTCCAGCCGCCAGGCGGCGTAGTTGTCATAACCGAGCAGGCCGACCCGCTCGTGGCGCAGGGCCAGGATCTCGGCGATCAGCGCGTTGTTGTCATTCTCGTCGCCGTTGTCGCCGCGGCTGTAGTAGGTCCGCCAGACCTGCTCGCGCAGCGCGCGCTCGTCCGAATAGGTCAGGAAGGGATCCATCGAGGAGCGAGTATTGAGCACGGCGTACTTGCCCGGCTGGCCCTTCTGCTCGGCCAGGTCGGCGGCGGCGGCGACGAAGGAATCCGGCAGCCCACCGAGCTGGCTCTCGTCCAGGTACAGTACGTACTTTTCCTCGTCGGCCAGGACGTTGTTGGCAAAGCGTGTATGCAATTCGGCCAGACGCTGGTTGATCTCCGCATAGCGCTTCATCCCGGCATCGTCGAGGGTGGCACCGTTGCGTGCGAACTGGTCGTAGGTCAGCGTCACCAGACGCTGCTGGTCCGGCCGCAACTGCTTGAATTCATCGCCATTGCGGACCGCCGCGATGCGCTCGAACAAGGGCTTGTTCTGGGTGATCTTCGACTGGAAATCGGCCAGCTTCGGGGCCATTTCGCGCTGCACGACACGGAACTCAGGGCTGGAGAGGTTGCCCGAATAGATGCTGTAGTAGGTCAGGGTGCGCCGCAGTTCCCAACCACTGCGCTCCATCGCCTCGATCGTATTGGCAAAGGTCGGTGCGGCCGGATTGTCGGCAATGGCCTGCAGCTCGGCCAGATTCTTTTCCATGCCCTGCTCCAGCGCCGGACCGATCAGATCAACCTGCATCTGGTCGAAGGCCGGGACACCGTTGTAGGGACCGCTCCAATCGGCCGCCAGCGGGTTGGCCGCTTCGGCTGATGCACTGCTGGCCGCGGGTTCGGTCGTGGCGCTGTCGGTGGTCGTGCTCGGAGCCGGTGATTCGCCGCAGCCTACCAGCGTGACGGACAGTGCGAGGGCAAGGGAGAGATACAGGGGTGTGCGGCGCATGGCGGTTCTCCGTGAACGGAAACAGGGCAAAGCGCTCGATATTGATTGATTCAGGGCGCGGGGCAAGTCCCAAAGGTCATGCTGGTGCGATTCAAACTGATGTTTCGGAGAGTCTAGTGGTTACAGGGCTCAGGGCTCAGGGCCCAGGGCTCAGGGCCCAGTAAGGTCAAGAGCCGACTTGAGGCCAGGCTAAACGCCATGGCTGCGCGAAAACTCCCGCACTCTCGACGATGAAATCCCTTATGTGGCCGCGGCAAACCCTGCCGCAGCGGAGCTGATGCTGGGCAAGATCCTGCGCGCAATCCGCCGCTGCGTTGGTAGGTCCCGCTCACTCGGGCTCGGTCTGGCCCCCGTATAGATCCCGCCGTGGCACGCCATGGATCTTCGCTGCCAGTTTGGCGGCGCGACTGGGCGGCAGTTCCTCCAGCAGCAACCGGTACAGGTCCTGCGCCGCCGCCAGCACCGGGCCAGCATCCTGCGCCGGCGCGCCGGCGATCACGAGCACGATCTCGCCGCGCTGCTGGTTGCTGTCGGCGGCGACTTTCGCCTGCAACTCGGCGAGCGTGCCACTGAGCACGGTTTCAAAGGTCTTGGTCAGCTCGCGGCACAGTGCCGCAGCTCGCTCAGGGCCGAACACCGTGGCCAGATCGGCCAGTGTCTCGACGATCCGGTGCGGGGCCTCGTAGAAGACCAGCGTGCGTGCTTCGCTGCGCAACGCCTGCAGCGCTTCACGCCGCGGACCCGATCGCGCCGGCAGGAAGCCTTCGAAACTGAAGCGGTCGGTTGCCAGACCGGCCACGCTGAGCGCGGCGATCAGCGCGCAGGGACCGGGCACCGGTGAAACCGCCACCCCGGCTGCGCGCGCCGCGGCCACCAGCCGGTAGCCCGGATCGCTGACCAGCGGCGTACCGGCATCGGAGATCAGTGCCATCGATGCACCCTCGCGCAGGCGCGCCAGCAGCGGCTCGACGCTGGCCCGTTCGTTGTGCTCATGCAATGCGCGCAGCGGCCGGTCGCTACCGGCGTGGCGCAGCAATGTCGCACTGCTGCGGGTGTCTTCACACAGGATCAGATCGACGCTGCCCAGCAGCTGGCGCGCACGCGGCGACAGGTCGGCCAGATGGCCGATCGGCGTGGCAATCACGTACAGCGTGCCCGGGGTCGGCCTGGCGGTCTCGTTCATGGTTGGGATACTGCCAGAGTCGGGAGTCGGGAGTCGGGATGTTCATGCATCGCGCGGCTTGTCGCTATCATGGAGGCCAGCATCGGCCGGGCGGCAACCGCCCACCGACCGCCGCCACTGCAGGAGATCCCCCCTTGTCTTCGACAGCAAGCCCCAGGTTCCCGGTACAGCCGCAGGCCGGCCACTTCAGATCCAACTGGCTGATCGGTCTCGCGCTGTGCATAGCTCTGCTGACCGCCTGCGCGAGCGGCGGGCCGACTCAGGTCTATCCGGAGGTCAGCGAGATGGACGCCCAGGCGGCCTTCGTCGACGGCGACTTCCGCCATGCGGCCCGGCTCTACCAGCAACTGGCCCGAACTGCCGGCGGCGGCGGTGATCGCTATGCACTGATGGCCGCGGACGCCCTGTTTCAGACCGGCGACATGCTCGCGCTGGAGGAGCAGCTGGCGCGCATTCGGCGGGCTCGCTTGAATGCCGAAGAATCGCTTCAGCTCGACCTGCTGTATGCCGAGCTGGCCTTGAGCCGGGGCGAAGTCGATGCTGCGCTGGCGTTGCTGGCGATGCCGGGCGAGGCCGGCAGCCCGGCGATCCAGGTACGCGCGCTGGAGCTGCGCGCCCGTGCGTTGACCTTGCGCGGCGACCCGGTCGCCAGCGCCATCGAGCGGCTACGGCTGGAACCGCTCTTGCACGGCGAGGAACGCGCGCTCAATCGAGCCGAGGCGCAGCACGAGCTGTCCACTCTGGATGACGAAGCGCTGCGCGAGTTGCTGCGCGATACGCCACGTGACGACCCGCTTTACGAACTACTGGCCCGCCTGAGCCAGGAGCGATTCGGCGGCGACAGTCGCGGCAGCTATGCGCGCGCGGTGCAGGCCGGCCCGCTGCGCTCGCCGGATCGGCTGCGGACCTACCGGATCGACCAGCTGCCACGCGCGGCCGGCAGCCAGGTGGCGCTGCTGCTGCCCCAGCGCGGTCCCCTCGCCGCGCCGGCCGGGGCTTTGCAGGAGGGCGTCATGGCGGCCTATTTTGCCGACCGCGCCGAGCGTCCCGCGGTACGTCTCTACGATGCCGGCACCACCACCGAAGAGACGCTTGCCGCCTATGACCGCGCCCTGACCGAAGGAGCCGATCGGGTCCTCGGTCCGCTATCGCGCGAGGCGGTCACGGCGCTGTTCCAGAGCCAGCGCATGCTGGTGCCCACGCTCGCGTTGAACTATGCCGACGCGACCGCGATCGCGCCACGAGGCAGCCTTCAGTTCGCCCTGCTGCCGGAAGAAGAAGCGGCCGCAATTGCGGTCCGACTGGCCGAGAAGAAGCAGCCGCGAGTTTTGGTGCTGCGCAGCGCCGACGATCTGGGCCAGCGCAATCTGGCCGCCTTCGCCGCCGCCCATGAGGCCCGCGGCGGGCGCATCGTCAACAGCGCCACCATCGACCCACAGGTGTCCGATCAGAGTGCGGTACTGGGTCGACTGGCCGGCGTCGACAGTGGTAGCGACCGGGTTCGTTACCTTCGTGGCTTGCTCGGCCTGGACCTGCGCTACGAGCCCGCCCCGCGAGCTGATGTGGATGCGATCGTACTGTTGCTGCGGGCCGGCCAGGCCCGACTGCTGGTGCCGCAGCTGCGCACGCGAGCCGATCTACCGGCTGTCGTATATGCCACCAGCGCGGTCTACGAAGGTCGCCCCAACCCGGCGCTGGACCGTGATCTGGACGGACTGGAGTTCTGTGACAGTCCGTGGCTGCTGGGTACCTACCTGCCCGGTGATGTGCCCGAGCGGGCTGCGATGGCCGGACTGCCGACCACTGACGGGCCCGCCGCACGGCTGTTCGCCTATGGCATCGACGCCTGGCGCTTGATGCCGCTGCTGGACTGGATGGAAGCCAATCCTGGTGAAGCGATCGAGGGCGCCAGTGGCAAGTTGTCGGCCGACCGCAATGGCCGGGTGCGACGCATGCTCGCCTGGGCTCGGTTCGAGAACGGTGTTCCAGTGGCTTCGGACTAGAGTCGCCGCGCTCGCCGATGGACGGCGTGCGCTGGGCCAGTCGATCGAGCTGGAGGCAGCGCGCTGGCTGGAGCAGCGCGGGCTGCGCATCCTCCAACGCAATTTCTGCATCGTCGGCGGCGAGATCGACCTGATCGCGCGCGAGGCAGCGACGCTGGTCTTCGTCGAGGTGCGCTATCGACGCGACCCCGGCGCGCTGCGCGCGACAGACAGCGTCGGGCCGCGCAAACAGCGCCTGCTGTTGCGTTGCGCCCAGGCCTGGCTGGCGCAGCATCCGGCCGAAGCGCGCAGGCCTTGCCGCTTCGATGTCATCGGCGTGGAGGGCGAACGCGAGGCGCTGCGCTTCGAATGGATCCGGGATGCCTTCAGCAGCGCCGAATGAATCCATGCGAACGCTGGACGCGGCCACGATCAACGCGCTGCGGCACACCGTGGGCGCGCATGCGCTGTTGACCGATGCGGCCGACCGGCATGTCTATGGCGGCGACAACTCGCGCCTGCACGCGATGCCCGACGCGGTGGTGCTGGCCGACAACGAAGAGCAGTTGCAGGCAATGGTGAGTTTTGCCGCCGAGCGCGGGATTGCGCTGACCGCGCGCGGCCGAGGAACCGCCACTACCGGCGCGGCGGTACCGGTCACCGGCGGCATCGTGGTGAGTTTCGAGCGGATGGATCGGCTGCTGCGGATCGAGCCGGACGACCGGCTGGTGGTCGTCGAACCCGGCCTGATCAATGGCGAGCTGCAGCGGCAGCTGGCTCCTGGCGGCTTTTTCTGGCCCCCTGATCCGACCAGTTCGCCCTATGCCACCATCGGCGGCAACCTGGCCTGCAACGCCGGTGGCCCGCGCACTGTCAAGTACGGCGCCAGCCGCGACAATCTACTCGCCATGCGGGTCGTGACCGGGCGCGGTGAGCTGATCAGCAGCGGCAGCCGCAGCAGCAAGACCGCGGTCGGCTACGATCTGTGCCGGCTGTTCTGCGGCGCCGAAGGCACGCTCGGCCTGATCAGCCAGGCCACCCTCAAGCTGACTCCGACCGCACCAGCCCGCCGCGCCCTGCGCGCACTCTATGCGGATGCCCACGCCGCCACCCGCGCGGTAGCAAGAATCATGGCGCAGGCCAGCACGCCCAGTGCGCTGGAGTTTCTGGACGCCGGCGCGCTGGCACTGGTGCGGCGCAATCCGGAGGTGCGGCTGCCAGCGGGTGATGCGCTGTTGCTGCTGGAAGTCGACGGCCACCCCGATGAGTTGGCCCGGTCGGCGGCCGCGGTGGCGGACGCGGCGGCGATCGATGGCCTGCTCGATTGGGCTGAAGCCGACGACCCACAGCAGGCGCTGGCGCTGTGGGCAGCACGCAAGGCCCTGTCGCCCGCGCTGCGCCAGGTCGCGCCCAGAAAGATCAACGAAGACGTGGTCGTGCCGGTCAGCAGGCTGCCACTGCTGCTTGAAGGGCTGCAGCTGCTGGCCGCGCGGCACCAGATCACGATCATCAATTTCGGCCACGCCGGCAACGGCAACGTCCATGTCAATCTGCTCTACGACCCGGCCGAGCCCGGCCGCAGCGCCGCCGCGCAGGCCTGCCTGGCCGAGGTCTTCGAACTGGTTTTCAAGCTCGAGGGCACCCTATCGGGCGAACACGGCATCGGCCTGCTCAAACGCCAGTTCATGAGCCAGGCCATCCCGCCCGCCACGCTCCACCTGATGCGCCAGATCAAGCGCGTGTTTGACCCGGCCGGGATCTTCAATCCGGGCAAGTTGCTGCCGGAGCTTTAGGGCCCAGGGCCCAGGGCGCAGGGCCCAGGGCCCTGCTCTACTGACTGGGCCGTGGGCTCTGCTCTAGTCTAGTGGGCCCTACTCCGCTGGGCCCTGGGCCCTCAAGCCAAGCCCCTCAACACCGCCAACAAGTCCCCTACAAGCTCGCCGCACAGGCGGCGGGCGACCGGGTCGGCAAGGTCTTCGGGGGCGATCGCGATCGGACGGGGTTCGATCTGGGCGATCAGGTCGATGTCGATCGGGCAGAGCGACGGATTCGGGCTGGGACGCTGCCGGCCGAGTACTTTCTCGACCTCGCGCAGCGCCTGCTTCAGCGCGGCCGGATCCAGCTCGCTGCGGATCAGAACCGCCTGATTGACATAGTCGGGTGAGTCCCCGCCCTCGCGAGCACGCGAGCGCTCGCGAACCGATACAGTCAGATCCGTGAAGCGACGACGCAAGCCGGCGAGGGCCAGATCGAGCTTGCGCTCGGGGTTGTAGTTGCTGCCAAGCAGCAGCAGGTAGCGGGCTTCAGTCTTCAAGGCCGTCGTCGTCCCAGGGACGGTGTCGATCGTCGGCATCGATCTGGACCTTGACCGCCACTTCGGCCGGCAACAGGCCGGCAACCCGCTTCCACGCCGTCAACGTCACGTTACGCAGCGGAAACTCGCGCAGCAGGGCCAGTCCCAACCGGTAGACGAAGTGCTCGAGCAACTCGGCCGCAGTCTCCTGACCAAAGCGGCGCACACTGGCCGCCACCTGATCGTAGTCGACCGTGTCGCGCAAGCGATCACTGCGGCCGGCCGAACTGCCATCGATGCCCAGTTCCAGGTCCAGCCGCAGCCCCTGGGTCGCATGACGTTCCTCCGGGTAGACGCCGATGATGGTTTCCACGCGCAGGTTGCGAATGATGATGGTGGCAGGCGTCATGGCTACAGGGTCTGGCCGGGGTGCCCAGTATCGCAGCAGCCGAGCCCGCATGGTCGCTTTCCCACGCCGGTCAGATCCTCGCGGCGAGCTGTGCAGATATTGACCGTTGGTGGACGTCGGTTGGGCGCTCCGGACGCTGCAAGGCGCCCGCCGCCGGCCCTTGGCAAACTGCCGGCGAGTTGATGCACGTTATTGTTTTTGAAACCGCACCTCGCGGAGGGACAGAAGCGCCAATGAACCTCCGGCGCAGCGAGGCAGCCCTGCCCACATCTTGAGGTTCGAGACTCCTTATGCGACCGCTACAGCGCGTTGACGCTATGCTTGTACACAACCCAACTACACAGGAGGAGCGCGATGTCAGTTTTCGGAAAAATTGTTCATCTGATGGTGTGTGGCCTGGCCTTGGCAGCGACGACCGCTGCAGCGCAGAAGGCCACGATCGAAGAGCAGGTGAATGCACGCGCCGAACGCATTACCGACGCGCAAGCCTTCATGAAGGAGATCGACCAGACTATCGACCTCGCCAATTCCGGGCAATATGGTCGCATCAAGACTCGCGACCTTGACCGCATCGCCGCGGCGCGCGATACCATCGCCTCCCTGCTGGAGGGCCGCACGAAAGCAACCGAACTCAAGCCTGAGCAGCGTCTGGAATTGTTCAACGCGCAGGAGTTGATCACTTCGATCGTCCGGAATGACGAGAAGAATCGCAAGGTTTGCCAGCGCGTGCAAGTAGCCGGGTCACGCGTGCCCAAAAGCGAGTGCCTGACCGTAGCCGAGCGCGAAGCCCGCGCCAAGGCGGCAAGTGAGACCACCGCCCGTTCGCAGCGGGTGGGTTGCATTCCAGGTGAAGGGAATTCTTGCAGCTAGGACGTTCGGGATGAGTTGGGCCTTGCACCGCTTGATCAGCAAATGCGCTCTTCCTTCGATGTGCGCGCGTGACCAGCCGAACCACCGCTGCTAGCATGGAGCCAACGTGAGGGGCGCAGTCCAAGGTGCGGCGTCGCGGCGTGGACTATTTTCAGGTCTTCGGAGTATGGGCATGCGGAGTCGATTTCTGGCAGCAATCGCGTTGGCCTTGGTCGTTGCTGAGCCCGCTTTCCCGATCCCGGCCGGTTCCGATGAGCTGTCGGCACGTGCCGACAGCTACGCGCAGTCCATAACCAGTGCCGACGAATTCTTGCTGGAAGTCGATCAGACCCTGTCAATGGCCCACGATGGCGACTACGGCTCGATCTCCCGGAACGATCTGCAGCGCCTCGACGTGGCCCACCTGACCATCGTCAAGCTGCTCGATGGCTACGACAATGCCAGGCATCTGGGGGCAGACGAGCGAATCGCGCTATTCAATGCACAGGAGTTGATCCGAGCGATCGTACGCAATGATGAGCGTGGTCGCGTAGTCTGCAAGCGTGTCGCTACCACCGGGACACGCTTGGCCAGGGCGGAGTGTTTGACGGTAGTCGATCGCGAAGTCCGGGCGCAGACTGCGCGACGCGAGGTATTGCGGGTCCAGCATGGAAGATTCGATTAAGCTAGCCGGTGCGGTGCGGTGCGGTGCGCTAGCCGATCCGGCAAGGGCAGTCGCCCACATGGCGAAGGGAAGTTACCGAGCGCCCTCGAATACTGTCATGGCTTGTGCATAACCAATAACCAGCCCACCGACACCTTGCCGGCATGGAACAGCGGCAACGATTCGATAGCCGTGAAGCCGACAGTTGCCGATTGCTGTTCGATCACCAGAATGTCCTGTGCAGCAAGCGCATGAGTGAGCAAATCGTTGAGTCGGCGTGCGCTGGCGCGAAGTTCTCTCTCGGCCCGGTCCACTTCCATCCCGACTTGCTGCGGACGCATTTGCTTGCGCGCTGTGAGGAGCTTCTGTACCGCATCCAGGACCACCCGGAACGTGCGCCCGCCGCCTGGCTGCGCCTGGGCAAGCGCTTGCTTGAGTGAACGTATCGCCATGACCAGTTCATTGGTCGCCCGCTCAGTCACTACGGGCGTGACGTGCTCCATAGTTACCAGTTTGTGCAGGCGGCGATAAATTCTCGTCTGCTTGAGCACAAGGTCGGCTTCCTGCATTGACTGGTGCGCGCTCTGCACCAGGGCCGAGTCGGTGCTGTGCAGAATGAACTGGGCAACACCGCCGGGCATAAGCACCCGGTGGATCTGCGTCAGCGCGGCGCCGATATCGCTGTACTCCAGCGCGTAATGGCCACTCACCGCATTGAAGGCTTGGTCTTCAAACGGCAGCTTCTCATTTGCTACGCCCGCGTGAAAGCGGATACCAGCCAATCGCCGAGCACCATCTGGCACGAACCTTGGCGGGTCGATCTGCGCCAGGTCCGAGGCATGAATCTCCCAGTCCAGACCGCGAGCAATCGAAAGCTCCCTGGCGATGAGGGGTACGACCCCATTGCCGGTGCCAATGTCGAGGATTCGAGCAGTAGCCGGGAGGGCCGAGAAAAACTCCTCCCAAGCCTGCCTGACTTCAAGATCGTAGGTGCCATCCGGCCCGATCGGACCGGTCGCGAGCGCGCCGCCCTTGTAGTAGCTTTCCCACTGTTCCAGACTCAAGGCTCGCGTACTCCGGTAAGGAGAACGCATTATAGGGCATCGACTGCGTACAACCGGGAACGTCGGGCGTTGACGTCGCCTGCGACGGGCTCTTCGGCTAGCGCGTCTCCTACGTTGCTCATTGCGATCACCCCGTTGTGATCAGGAGGTGCACTTGTGAACCCACCAATCAATGCGCTGGTCCAGGCCGCCGGCGCCGCCGCAAGCCAGGGCCGCTGGCAGGAAGCCGAACAGTTCTGGCAACGGGTTCGCGCAATTGATCCGAACCACCCGCAGGCGCTCTACAGTCTGGGTGTGCATGCTTACCGTCGCGGCGCCCTGAGCGAGGCCCTGCATACCCTGCAAGCGGCCCACACTGCCGCGCCACGCGACCCGGTCGTGCTGCTCAGCGTGAGCATCGTGCTGCGCGACATGGGCGATATCAGCGGCGAATTGCGGGCGATCGACGCGGCCCTCGCGGCCGACCCCTATTTCCTTTCTGGCCTGCTCGCCCGAGCGGCGCATTTCGAAAAGCATCGGGGTCGCAAGCTGGCAGCTCAGATCTACCGCGATGCGCTCAAGGTGGCCCCGCCGGAGCCGAACTGGCCGGACTCACTGCGCAGCCAGTTGCAGCACGCCCGTCAACTGGTGGCGCGTCACAATGAGGAGATGGCCGACTTTCTGGCCGACCGCATGGCGAGCCGTACCAGCACGCTGCCCCCTTTCGAAGCCGAACGCTGGCGCGAAGCGGGCGCGATAGTCAGCGGTTGCTCACAAACCTACCCATCAGTCTGCAACCGCTTGCTAGTGCCGCGCCTGCCAGCAGTTCCTTTTTTTGATCGCAAGGAATTTCCCTGGGTAGAGGAGTTGGAGTCGCACACCGAGGCGATTACGACTGAGTTGCAAGAGCTGTTGCGGCGGGATCAGGGCCAATTTCAACCCTATGTCGCCTATCAGCCGGGTGCGCCGCTCAAGCAGTGGCACGAACTCAATCACTCACCCCGCTGGAGCAGCTTTTTTTTGTGGCGTGATGGTGAGCCGCAAATCGAGCAACAACAGCAGTGCCCGGTAACGACCGCTGCACTGAACAAGGTCGAGAAAGCAGATATCGCAGGGCTGTGCCCAAACGCGATGTTCTCCGCACTCGCGCCAAAAACTGCGATTCCGCCGCACCACGGCGAGACCAACGCGCGTCTGGTCGTCCACCTACCGCTGATCGTGCCACCCCTTTGCAGCTACCGAGTCGGATTCGAGCGGCGCGAGTGGAGCGTGGGCAAGGTACTGATCTTCGATGACACGATTGAGCACGAAGCACGCAATGACTCCGAGGAGTTGCGCGTGGTACTGATATTCGATGTCTGGAACCCGCTGCTGTCAGTCGCTGAACGGGACATGGTCCGCTCCTTGAGCGCAGCCATGAGCGAGTTCTATAGCCAAACATGAGGACATGGCCTCAAGCCAGGCCCTGACTCAAGTCAGCAATCTCCCGATCAGCCGCGCATGCTCGACGCGCTGGCGCGCGCTGCGCTGGCGCTGTGCCCGAACGATCGCGGTCAGCGCGGCGAGCGCCTGATCCAAGTCATCGTTGACGATCAGGTAGTCAAACTCGTCGTGGTGCTCAATTTCGGCGCGAGCGTTGGCCAGCCGCCTGGCGATCACCTCGGCGGAATCCTGGCCGCGCCGGTGCAGCCGTTCGATCAGCGTCTGCGGCGACGGCGGCAGCACGAAAATGCTGACCGCCTCCGGCCACTGGGCACGCACCTGCCGGGCACCCTGCCAGTCGATCTCGAGGATCACATCCAAGCCGGCATCGATCGAGGCTTGCAGGTCCAGGCGGCTGGTGCCGTAGTGATTGCCGTGCACCAGCGCATGCTCGACCAGCGCGCCGCTGACGATCAATGACTCGAAATGGCCGCGGTCAACGAAACGATAGTGTTCTCCGTCGATCTCGCCCGGGCGCGGCTCGCGGGTGGTGTACGAGACCGACAGGCGCACCTTTGGGTCGGCTTTGGCGAGCAGTCCGACCAGCGTGGTCTTGCCGGCACCGGACGGTGCCGCAACCACGATCAGACAACCGGGGGCGTTGCTGTGCCCTGACCCGGCGCTCATTGGACTCCTGCGCGTCTGCTCCGTGCTCATTCCAGATTCTGCACCTGCTCGCGGATCTGCTCGACCAGTACCTTCATCTCCACCGCCAGTGCGGTGCCGGCGGCGCTGATCGCCTTGGAGCCAAAAGTGTTGACCTCACGCAGCAGCTCCTGGATCAGGAAGTCCAGTCGCCGCCCCACCGGTTCGCTCAGACCGAGCACGCGGCGGGTCTCGTTCAAGTGGATACCGAGCCGATCCAGTTCCTCATCCACGTCCATCCGGGTCAGCTGCAGCACCAGTTCCTGCTCCAGCCGGCCGGGATCGAGCGGCTGCGCCAGATCGGCCAGCCGCTGGTCGAGTCGGTCGCGCAGGCCCTGGCGCAGTTCCGGCAGCAAGGCAATCGCCTGTTCGCGCTGGGCCATCAACGCATCGACCCGCTCACTGATCAGTTCAGCCAGGCGGGCGCCTTCGCGATCTCGCGCGGCGGTAAATGCCTGCACCAGCTGATCGACCAGCGCCAGCACCTGTTTGCCGAGTTGCTCGCGGTCGACTTCGGGCCGGGCGTACAGCTCGGGCAGGGCAAGCAGATCGGTGATGCTGCCCGGGTTCAGCGCAGGGAAGCCCTCGCTCAGCTGGGCCACGACCTGCCGCAGCCCTTCTACCGCCTGCGCATCCAGCTGTGGCCGCCGCAGAGCCTCGCTGACCCGCAAGCGGCCGGACAGATCGGTCTTGCCGCGACTGATGGCACGACCCAGCCGTTCGCGCAGGGTCGGCTCGAAGCTGCGCAGATCCTCCGGCAATCGCAACAACAGCTCGAAGAAACGATGGTTGACGCTGCGCAGCTCCAGGCTGAGCGTTCCCAGATCGGTCTGGCCTTCGACACTGGCGAAGGCGGTCATGCTGCGGGGCACAGGCAGCTCACAAGGGCGATGGAGCAGCCAATGGTAAACTGCCGCCTGCCCAATGTGGAAAAACGATCCATGTCGCGACTTTGCTTTTGCAACTCCCCGGCCCGGATCGGGCCCCTCGCGACCTGCACCAGCAGCCGCCACGGTGGCCTGCGATGAGCGGCCGTCCCAGTGGCCGTGCGCCCGATCAGCTGCGCCCGATCAGCATCGAGCGCGGCTACACCCGCTACGCCGAAGGCTCGGTACTGATCAGCTTCGGCGACACCAGGGTGCTGTGCAACGCCAGCGTGGAGGAGCGCGTGCCGCCGTTCCTGCGCGGCAAGGCCGAAGGCTGGGTCACAGCCGAATACAGCATGCTGCCGCGGGCGACCGCGACCCGCACCGGGCGCGAAGTCAACCGTGGCTCACCCGGCGGGCGCACCCACGAAATCCAGCGCCTGATCGGCCGTTCGTTGCGCGCGGTGGTCGATCGGAGCGCCCTGGGTGAGCGCACGATAACGCTCGACTGCGACGTGCTGCAGGCCGACGGTGGTACTCGCACCGCAGCCATCACCGGAGCTTACGTCGCGCTGGTCGATGCCATCGGCACCCTGCGCAAGCGCAAGTTGTTGCGGGTCGATCCGGTCCACGGCCAGGTCGCCGCAATCTCGGTCGGCATCTACAACGGTCAGGCGGTGCTCGATCTGGACTACCCGGAGGACTCGTCCTGCGAGACCGACATGAACGTGGTCATGAATGAAGCGCTGGGTTTCATCGAACTGCAGGGCACGGCTGAGGGGCACGCCTTCCGCGCCGACGAGCTGGAACAGATGCTCGCGCTGGCGCGCAAGGGCATCGCCGAGTTGCATGAGCTGCAACGCGCCGCGCTGGCGCAGCCTTGAGCATGCAGCGCTGGGCGCTGGCCAGCCACAATGCCGGCAAGCTGGCCGAGCTGAAGGCGCTGCTGGCCGACCTGCCGGTCAGTCTGACCGACGCGCGCGAGCTGGGTGTTTCCGAACCTGAGGAAACCGCGTCCACTTTCGTCGAGAACGCGCTGCTGAAGGCGCGCCATTGCGCACGCCTGTCCGGCCTGCCGAGCCTGGCCGATGATTCCGGCCTGCTGGTCGATGTACTCAGCGGCGCGCCCGGCTTGAACACCGCGCGCTACGCCGGGCCGAAGGCGAGTGCGGTCTCCACCATCAGCGGCGAGAAGAACACCATGATGAGAATGCCGATGCAGGCGCCGATGAAGGAGCAGTACATCGAGGTGAAGATCGCCACCCCCGCGCGGCCCTGCTTGGCCATCGGGTGCCCGTCAAGGCAGGTGACGGCGTGCGAGGCCACACCGGGAATGTTCAGCAGGATCGAGGTCGTCGCGCCGCCATATTGCGCGCCGTAGTAGATGCCCGCGAGCATGATCAGCGCGCCGGCAGGGTCGAGCCCGAAGGTGATGGGCAGCAGCATCGAGATGGTGGCGAGCGGGCCGATGCCCGGCAGCACCCCGATCAGGTTGCCAATGATCACGCCGATCAAGGAGTACATCAGGTTCGTCGGCGTCAGCGCCACCCCGAACCCAGCGATCAGGCTTGAGAACGCTTCCATGGTCAGTACGGCCAATCAAACAGGGGAAAGATGATGCCAAGCCCCCAGCGGAAGATCACGACACCCATCGCGGCCACCGTGGCGGCCAGCAGCAGCGCCGTGCGCACCGAGTTGCCGCGATCGACCAGCGCACTGACGATGATGAGCACGGCGATGCCCGGGATCAGCCCGAAGCGCCCGCCGATGATCACGAAGCCGGCAACCGAGGCGCTGATGCCGATGATGTTGCGCAGCGAGGGCGGGGTCCCGACGCCATCGTCACGAAAGGCGGGAATGAACCCCTTGATGATGATGGCGATGCCGAGTGCGGCAAGAATGGCGCTCAGCACGGTGGGGAAATACCCAGCCCCCATGCGCCGCGCCGTGCCGAACGGATAGGCGGAGGCGACATAGAACGCCAGCACCCCGACCGCGAGCAGAATGACGCCGCCGATCACGTCACGCAGGTCAACCTTGGCCTGTCGCATTCGTGCCCCTCCCGAAACCGCGCGGCCTGAACGGCCCGCGCCTGCATTTTCGTGTCTCTCATGCCGCTATGAAAGATTACCGGCGGTTAATCAAGCGCCCATCTTCCTCCGCAGCCAAACCGCACCGCACCGCACGCGGCGCCGCGCGCCTTTGTTTCGCCTTGCGCCGTCCCTATCTGCTGCGCCGCAACACAGGCCAGGCCAGCAATGCAGGAAGGCGGGCAATGCAGGAAGGCGTGCAACGCAGGAAGTTGGGCAATGCAGGAAGTGCTGAACACGCAGGATCTGCGCGAGAGTGGGCCACGCGCGGCCACGGCGCGGTTCATCCTCGC
>DAIMJK010000008.1:0-25718 GCA_036722245.1 Lysobacterales bacterium | reverse complement strand
CGACGTCCCACCGTCCGGCCCGCTGATCGGCCGCCCGGCCGGCGCAAGATCGCGGGGTCGGGCTAGCGTTCGCGCACCGGACGCTTGCCCAGCTTGCGTTGCAATGAGCGACGGTGCAGCCCCAGGGCTCGTGCCGCGGCCGATACGTTGCCTTCGTGCTCGGCCATGACGCGCTGCAGATGTTCCCATTCCAGCCGGCGCGGATGAATCGGCGTATTGGGCAAGGTCGGCTCCGGTGGCTGGGCTGCTGGAAACAGCGCCTGCAGGATCTCCTCGACCGATGCCGGCTTCGGTCGGTAGTCGTCGGCGCCGCGCTTGACCGCCTCCACTGCCGTGGCGATAGAGGCGTAGCCGGTCAACAGCAGGATGGCCGCACCGGGCTGCAAGGTACGCAGTTCATTCAGACACAGCAGTCCGTTGTCTTCACCGATGCGCAGGTCGAGCACGATACCGTCGAAGTTGGTAACGCTTGCCGCCCGCCGGGCGTCGGCGGCGCATGCCGCTTGCGTCACCCGGTGACCGCGGCGCTGGAGTGCGCGCTGCAGCACTTCGAGGAAGGCGTGATCGTCGTCGATCAGCAGCAGTTCTGCCATCAGACGGGTTCCTTCAACGCCGACCACGGCAAGCGGACGCGTGATTCGGTGCCGCCACCTTCGCGGGGGCGCTGATGCAACTCGCCACCATGCAGCTCGAGCGTGGCGTTGGCCAAGGCCAGGCCCCAACCCAGACCGTTGCGCTTGTTGCTGTCGCCTGGTGGGTCTGATTGGGGCACGCCACTGCCGCGGTCGAGGATGCGTAGCTGCAACCAATCGTCGCCGTGCGCGCCCGCGATCACGTCAATCCCCGCATCCGGCTTCGCCACGCTTGCATCGGCTGCGTTGTCGAGCAGATTGCCGAGACTGGCAAGGAGAACCGGCGAGAAGCTCACCGCCACTTTCGCCACCCGCGGATCGACGCTGACCGTCAACGGCACGGTGGGACGCAGCAGAGCTGCTCGCTCGGCAAGGCTGTCAATCACCGCGCCCAGCGGCTGCGCCGGTGAGCACGTGGTCTGGGCCGCGTCGACCAGTTGCCGGAGGGCAGCTCTTGCGCAATCGAGTTGGTTGGCAAGCGCTGCCAGGTCGTCCTGCAACGCAGAGCCCGACGCCGGCGCGGCGCGCAGTTCGTCGACCAGGATCGCCATGGTGGCCAGCGGGGTATTGACCGAGTGCGCGGCGACAGCAGCTTGCAGCGCCAATGCATGCATGCCCTCATCGCGCAGGCCGCGCTCGCGTGCGCGCAGCAAAGCTACTGCGTGATGCTTTAGCAGGCTTGCCAGGCGCAATCCGAACGCGCAAAGCACCGCCATGCTGAGCAGGAAGTTCACACCCATGCCGGCCAGATGCAGGTCCAGCGCGCCCTGCCCGTGAACATGCGGCAGCGCTGGGGCCCAACGCGCGAGCACGCCGTATCCGATGATGCCAGCCACGGCCAGCGCGACCACCCGCGACGGCGGCAGCACAACGGCAGTGAGCGCCACTGGCAGCAGATAGAGCATGGTGAACGGGTTCATCACCCCACCACTGTGGAACAGCGCCCAGGTGAGCGCGCCAAGGTCGGCCGCCAGGCCAAGCAGCACCCGAGCTTCGGTGGTGGCATAGGCTCGTCGCCCACCAAGCAATGCATTGAACACGGCCAGGGCGAGCACGCCCGCGGTCAGCAGTTCCCAGCGCAGTTGCAGACCCAACTGGTTGGCAGCGAACAGCAAGCTGATGCCTTGCCCGGCCACTGCGCACCAGCGCAGCCAGTACAAGGTGGTTTCCAGTTCTCGCAGTGCCGGCGTGCTCATTGCGACAGGGTAACTGCCTGCCGCACTGGAGTGCGCCGGGAGGGGTGCGACATTCGGTCGCATGTGCGGCCTGCAATTGCCCGACTAGTCTTGGCGGTCACTCGGCACCAGATAGACCATGCGCCCGCGCCTCAATCGCCTCGCCGCCCTGCACCGCACCCTCGTCTGGCTGGCATCGACCGTCCTGGCGTGCTGGTTGTTGTCAGGCTTTCTGCATCCGCTGATGTCGCTTCTGGCGGTGACGCCGGCGCGCTTCGCGCCGCCGACGCTGCAACTCGATGCCGCAGTGCTTTCGACAGGGTGGGACGCCCTGCGCGCTGCCCAGGGTGACGCCGCGCTGATCCGTGCCGTGCCTGGGCCGAGTGGCCCACTGTGGCAGCTGACTGACACGCTCGACGCTGAACGCCGCTACCTGCACGTCGACGGTAGCGCCTTTGAAGGCGGCGAAGTCGCCTACGCGCGCTGGCTCGCAGCGTGGTACCTCGGCGAGGACGCGCCGATCGCCTCGTTGAGCCTGCAGACCGAATTCGATGAAGCCTATCCCTGGGTCAACCGATTGCTGCCGGTATGGCGGGTCGAGATTGGCGGCGAGCATCCGCGCAGTGCCTGGCTGCACACTGAAACCGGCGTGCTGGCCAGCATCGGCGACACCCGCCGCACGCAGCTGCAGACCCTGTTCCGCGCACTTCACACGCTGAACTGGCTGGATGGGCTGGAGCCACTGCGCGTGGCCCTGATCGGTGCTGCGATGCTGTGTCTGATCGCGCTGGCGAGCAGCGGGCTTTACCTGTTCTGGTCTCGCCAGGGCGGTCGCGGTGCGCGACGCTGGCATCGCCGGCTCGGCGTTGCGGTGGCGCTGCCGCTGCTGTTGATGGCCAGCAGCGGTTTGCTGCACGCGCTGGTGTCGGCCGGCCGGTCGCCGCCGCGCGGCCTCGAACTTCCGCCGCCGCTGGCTGCACTGCCCGCCGAGCCCGAATGGGGCTCAACTGGCGGGACGCAGCAACAGGTCTCCCTGCGCAGCGAACAGGGGCGCATCTTGCTCGTGCAACGGCCGGTCGATGCGCCACAGCTGGAGGTCAAGGCGCTCGACGGAAAGTCGCCGCCCAGCCTTGATGATCTGGTGCGCGGCACCGCAAGGCTGCATGTCGACGGTACCGTTCTCGGCATCGAAACCGTGCCGCACTTCAGCCCGGACTACGACTTCCGCAATCGCCGCCTGCCGGCCTGGATCGCCGTCGGCGAGGACGGCACCCGTGTCGCCATCGACCCGGTGACCGGTCAGCAGATCGATCGCCAGACCGCCACACAACGCAGTGAAGGTTGGGTGTTCGCCGTCGCTCACAAGTGGCAACCGATTGCCCAAGCCCTCGGCAGCCCGCGCCTGCGCGATGCACTGCAGGTCGGCTGGCTGGCCCTGGTCTTTCCTCTCGGCGTGCTCGGCTGGCGGATGCGCCGGCGCGCGCGTTGATCCTCAGCTTCCCGTTGTCAGGAGCTTTTCCCGATGAGTCACTTGACCCCAGTCCATCATCTTGCCGTCAGTGTGGCCATCGCGCTGCTGATGCCGTCCAGCATGTTTGCCAGCGACGACGGCAGCGACCAGGCAAGAACGCTCGATACCGTCGAAGTGCGCGCCAAGGGCGCCATCGCGCCGACTATCGAGACGGCCAGACTGCGCCTGGACGAACGCGCCGGTGCCAATGGTCTGGTCGATGGCGAAAGTTATCGCCAGGGTCGCGTCAGTACGTTGAGCGATGCGCTTGGCTATGCAGCGGGCGTGTTCGTGCAACCGCGCTTTGGCGCCGAGGAAGCGCGCATTTCGATCCGTGGGTCCGGCCTGCAGCGCACTTTTCACGGCCGTGGCCTGAAGATTCTGCAGGACAGTGTGCCGGTCAACCTTGCGGATGGAGGATTTGACATGCAGAGCATCGAGCCACTGTCGACCCGCTACATCGAGGTCTGGCGGGGTGCGAATGCGCTGGAATACGGCGCGGCAACGCTGGGCGGCGCCATCAACTTCGTTACTCCGACCGGCTTTGACGCTCAGGGCTGGCGTCTGCGCAGCGAAATTGGCAGCTTCGGCTACGGTCGCTGGCAGACGCAATGGGGTGGCCAGCAAGGCGCGCACGACGGCGTGCTCAGCCTGTCCGGATTCGTCCAGGACAGTTTTCGCGACAACGCGCGGCAGGAGAATCACCGATTGTTCGGCAACTATGGTTATCGCTTCAGCGAGGGATTGGAAGCACGCGTTTATCTCGCCAAGGTCGATACCCGCTCGGCGTTGCCAGGCGCGCTCACCCTTGCCCAGTTCCGTGCCGACCCGAGCCAGGCCAACCCCGGCAGCGTCGCGCTGGACCAGCGCCGCGACTTCGAACTCGACCGGCTTTCCGCCAAACTGCTGTACGCGCCGAATGACCGCACCGAGCTGCAGTTGTCGGCGTATTACTCGGACAAGTTGCTGGATCATCCGATCTTCCAGGTGCTGCAACAGGACAGTCGCGACCGCGGCGTGGACCTGCGCTGGCGGCATGATGGCGTACTGGGCGGGCGTCGGAACGTCCTCGTTGCCGGGGCCGGCTTCCAACGAGGTGATACCCGCGACGATCGCTTCGTGAACAGAGGTCGTGCCAACCCGGATGACCATCGCGGCCCTCGCACAGGTCAAAGTGACCAGCGCGCCGAGAACCGCGAATTGTTCGTCGAGAACCAGCACTGGCTGACCGACCAATGGGTGCTGGCGCTGGGTGTGCAGGCGCTGGACGCCGACCGTCGCTTCGACGACCTGTTCCGCGCTGGCGGCGTCAACCGGAGCTTCGACGCCAGCTACGACGGCGTGAATCCGAAGGTCGGCCTGCGCTATCAGGCGAGTGACGCGCTCACCGTATTCGGCAACGTGAGCCGCAGCACAGAGCCGCCGAGCTTCGGTGAACTCAGCGGCGGCCCCAACATCACCCAGGTCGGCAAGCAGCGCGCCGACAGCGGCGAGTTGGGTCTGCGCTATGGCGATGATCGCTTGTTCATCGATGCAGCGCTCTATCACGCACGTATCGACGGCGAACTGCTCGCGCTCAACGACGCCGATGGCAACCCGCTGGGCACCACCAACGCCGACAGCACCATCCATCAGGGCATCGAGTTCGGTGCCAGCGTCGCGCTGTCGGACGCGCTTGTCGTTCGCGCCAACTACCTGTTCAACGACTTCCGCTTCGATGGCGATCGGGTCTACGGCGACAACGACCTCGCCGGCATCCCGCGCCAGTGGCTGCGCACCGAGCTCAGCTGGTCGCCGTTCGAGCGCCTGCAGATCGCGCCGTCCGTCGAATGGGCGCCGCAGGATTACTACGTCGACCACGCCAACACGGTGAAGGCGCCCGGCTACACGATCTGGGGATTGCGCCTGTCCGGCACCGTCAACGAGCGTCTGTCCTGGTTCCTCGACGGCCGCAATCTCGGCGACCGCGACTACATCGCCACCACTGGCGTCATCGCCGATGCGCGCGAGCTGGATGGCGCTTACTACCTGCCTGGTGATGGGCGCAGCGTGTATGGCGGGATCGAGCTGAAGTTCTGATCGGCGCCGCGAGGGTGCTGCCTCCGCCATCCACACTCCGGAAAATTCAATGAAGACTCGAATCGCCATCGCCAGCGCACTTGTCCTCGCGCTGACCCTCGCAGTGTCAGGTCCCGCCTTCGCTGCCACGCCGGATGCACAGGAAATCGCGATTCGCTTCGACGCGCGGATCGGCGATCAGTCGCTGCGCTGCGGCGTCACTTATGCCGACGTTGGCAGCTCGCGAGCGTCGATCACGCTGCAGGACTTCCGCATCTATGTGTCGAACTTTCGCCTGATAGCTCGGGACGGCATCGAGTGGCCCATCGATCTGCTCGACGATGGCGTGTTCCAGGGCAACGGTGTGGCGCTGCTCGACTTCGAGGACCGATCCGGCAATTGCAACGGCAACGAAGCGACCCACAGGACGGTCCGGGGCACGGCATTGGCCGGCGAGTACGTTGGCCTGGTCTTTGATCTTGGCGTGCCGGCGGAGCTCAATCATCAGGATCCGACCCTGGCTGCGCCGCCGCTGAACTTCTCGGCGCTGACCTGGCCGTGGCGCTACGGCTACAAGTTCACGACGATCGATCTGGATACCGGGCGTGCGCCGGACGCAGCCATGACCGCCCATGCGGCAAGCGGGTTTTCGATTCATCTTGGCAGTGTCGACTGCGGCGAAGGCTCGCCGCGGACACCGCCCGCAGTGCCGTGCACGACACCCAATCGGCCGAGCATCCGACTCGACGTATTCGACGCGTCGAAGCAACGACTGGTGCTCGATCTGGGCGCACTGCTGGCCGCCACCGACGTCACCATCAACCATCCCGACAGCCCCTCGGGCTGCATGTCGGGTGCAGACGATGATGACTGCGTCGAGATCATGGATCGCTTCGGGCTGAGCTTCCGGGGCCAGCCATCGCGTGGTCAGCAGTTTTTCCGCGTGGTTGCGGCCGACTGATGATGCCGGGCCTGCGTGCGGCCGTGGTGCTGTTTGCGCTGATGGCCATGGGCGGGACGAGCTTGGCCAATGGTTTGCCCGCGCTGGGTGCCAACGTGCCGAGTGCCTACGCATTCGATCTGCCTGCGTGGGCACCGGCTCCGCTGGAGCCGGAAGGCAATCCGACCACGCCGGCCAAGGTCGAACTGGGTCGGCGGCTGTTCTATGACACTCGACTCTCGCGTGACCGCAGCATGTCCTGCGCGAGCTGTCACCAGCAGGAACGCGCCTTCACCGATGGTCGCGCCACCTCGCCCGGTGTGACGGGGCAGCACACGCCGCGCAATTCCATGTCCATCGCCAACGCAGGCTATGCGCCCGCGCTCACCTGGGCGAACCCGCTGCTGCGCTCGCTGGAGCAGCATGCGCTGGTGCCGCTGGTCGGACAGGAGCCGCTGGAGCTCGGTCTGGCCGGAATGGATGCCGAGCTGCGTACGCGACTGGCCGCTGAGCGCAGCTATCGGGAGCTGTTCGAGCAGGCGTTCCCGGAAGCCGGCGGCGATATTTCGCTGGCCACGATCACGCGCGCGCTTGGCGCGTTTCAGCGGGTCGTGATCTCGTTGCGTTCGCCCTACGATCGTTATCGCTACGAGAACGATGCCAGCGCGCTGTCCGACGCGGCGATCCGCGGCGAGGCGCTGTTCTTCAGCGAGCGGCTCGAATGCCATCACTGTCACAGCGGGCTGCATTTCTCCGACACCGTGCTGCACGAACGCAATCGGCTCGGTGAGCTCGCCTTCCACAACACCGGGCTGTACAACCTCGATGGCCGCGGGGCGTATCCGCGGGACAACACCGGCATCGCCGAGATCACCGGCCGGGCCGAGGACATGGGCCGTTTCCGCGCGCCCAGCCTGCGCAATGTGGCACTCACTGCGCCTTACATGCACGACGGCTCGATTGCCAGCCTTGACGAGGTGATCGATCACTACGCGGCAGGCGGACGCACGATCAGCAGCGGCCCGCATGCCGGCATCGGCCGCGAAAACCCGCTGAAAAGCTCGTTCGTGCCCGGCTTCACGCTCTCCGCAGAGGAGCGCGCCGACCTGCTGGCGTTCTTGCAGGCGCTGACCGACGAACAACTGCTGCATGACCCCCGCCTCTCCGACCCCTGGCGCAACAAGGAGCCTCCGCCATGAAACCCCTTCCTCTCGCGGTGCTTCTGCTCGCCGCAATCCCTGCGTTTGCGCACACCACGCTGACCAGCTCGGTGCCGGCAAGCGGCAGCATCCTGCCGCAATCACCGGAGCGGGTGACGCTGAGCTTCGGCGAGCTGACCCGACTGACGTCGGTGGTCGTCACAACGTCAGGCGGCGAGCGCCGGTTGGCGTTCGAGCCCACCGGCGCGGCACTCGAGTTCCATGTCGGCGCGCCAGCGCTGGCGAACGGCCGCAATGAGCTGCAGTGGCGGGCGCTATCCCGCGACGGCCATGTGGTCAGCGGCAGCATCATCCTCGTCGTGCGGCCAGCGGCTGACTGAGACGTGCTCGACCTGATCGCTGTACTGCTGAAGGCGGTCGGCTACGCAGCCGCGCTGAGCGCGGCGGGTGCGGTGTTGGCGCGCATCACTTTGCTGCGCGACGACGCCAGCACAACGCTCGGGCACCGCGTGATCCGTGTCGGCGGCGCGCTGCTTGCGGCCGCAGCGATCAGCGGGGCCGCGGTTTACGTTCTGCGGCTTGGCGCAGGCTGGGATCTGCCGACGCTTGGTGCGCTATTCGCTTCTCCGCTGGGCGCGGCGTTCGCCCTGCAAGGCGCAGGCGGCCTTGGACTGGCACTGGGGCAGCGCGGCCTGCCTTGGGCCGTGGCTGCCGTCGCCGCGCTGTCGTCGTTTGCGGTGTCGGGCCATGCGCCCGCGCGAGGGCTGCTGCCATCGAGCGTGCTGCTGCTGCACGTGTCCGCCGCCGCCTGGTGGACGGGTGGGCTCTGGCTGCTGCTCAGCGCGAGTCGCACGCGGCAAGACGCAGCCTTCGTCGAACAGGTGCGTCGCTTCAGCGCGCAGGCCGTCATCGTCGTCGGGTTGCTGGTTGTCGCCGGTCTGGTCACCGCTGGCATTCTCTTGCGCTTCGAGGTCGATCTGGCCCGCGCCTACGATCAAGGCCTCGCGGTGAAGCTGGCCCTCGCGCTGGTGCTGCTTGCGCTCGCAGCGCTCAATCGAAAGGTGCTGCTGCCCGCGCTGCGGCGCAGCGCCGCACGTCGGTCAGGGTTGCGCACGTCGATGCGTGTCGAACTTGCACTGATCGGGGCCATCATCATCACGACCGCGTGGATCACCGGATACGTTGGCCTGCATGAATCCCATGCGGCGCAGCCACGCGTCGTCGCCGTCGTCGACGGACTGTCGATCATCGATCCCTGGGCCTCGCGCACGCCACCCGGCAGCCAGCAAAGCGCCGGCTATCTGACCCTGCGCAACGACGGCGACCAGCCCGAGCGACTGATCGGCGCGACCAGCCCGCGCGCCGCTCGGGTCAGCCTGCATACCGTGTCCACCCACGACGACATGGTCCGCATGCGCCAAGCGACTCACTTCGACGTGCCCGCCGCCGGCGAACTCGCGCTGTCCTCGGGCGTCGCCCACCTGATGTTCGAGCGCGTCGACCGGCCCTTCGAAGACGGCGAGCTGATCGACGTGACGCTGCACTTCGAACGCCGGGGTGGCATCGACGTGCTGCTGCCCGTGCAGCAGGATGCGGCCAGTCACGCCGGGCACTGACCGGTTGCCAGGTCTGCCGATCTGCTCGACAGGGTGACCCGGCAGTGGCAGCAGGGTCGCGCCGGTGGCGAGTCGCTGACCAGTGTGATTGGGACGATTCGGCGGCGCAGGTCGTCGGTTTCCGACCAAGCTTGCTCGCGACGCACGTTCATGAAACAGCGTGCGCTTCGGCATGAACTTCTCTAAATGAATTTAGAGAAACAAGGGCACTTCATGTCCTCAGAAGCTCCCGCTCAAGGTCAGCGTCACGAAGATCGGACTGCGCTGGCGGCGATCCTCGGTTCGCACCAGTTCACCGGAGCGGTCGGGCTGAAAGAACTGGCGGTTACGCGAGGCGCGTTGATCACCGATGTTGCGCAAGCCCAGCCGGGTCTTGAAGTTGCCGAAGGTGCCGGTCTCGATGAAGGCACCAAAGACATCCTCGGTACGCAACAGATCGATCTCCCCGGTGCGGAAGACCGTGCCCTCATTGGCCGAACGCCAGGTCAGGCCCCAGCTGAAGCCCAGATTCTGCGGATCGTGGCGGAACTCGGCGTTGATGAGCGGTGAGTAGACACGCGACAGCTCGCGCGCTGTGCCGGTCAGGGGATCGTCGAAGTCGCTCCGCAGCACTTGTCCGTCCAGGCTCAGCCGCGCCGCTGCCAGCAGTGCGTCCAGCGGCAGCGTCAGCGAGCCCTTGATGCCCTGATAGGTGGCGTCGCCCGCGTTGGCTACGCCGGGTGAGCCGGAGGGCAGGATGATCTGCTCCAGCACGTCCAGGCGGTCCTCGTGGAAGGCCTCCAGATTGAGTGCCAGGCCGTTGCTGCCTCGATAGTCGAAGGATGCGTAGTAGCGCGTAGCCAGGTCCGGCCCCAGATCCGGATTGCCGGCGACCGCGGTGCCATCGTTGAGCGAGGCCGATGCCGCGAAGTCAGCAAAGGACAGCTGACCAACGCGGCGGCGCACGCCGAGCTGCCATTGCAGTTGCTCGGACGAGCGCCAGGTGACGGCCACCGAGGGCTTGATGAAACTGAAGGACTGGGATTGACTGGCATCGCCGGCCACCGAGATCCGCGATGCCTCCGCCGCCAGCTCGCCGTCCAGCGACAGCCTCGGTGTCAGACTCCAGGCGGCTTTGGCGAAGGCCTCCACGCGCTGCTCCTCGACCCGCACGTCGGCGCCTGGAATCGCCACCGCAATCGGTCCGTCACCATCGTCAATGGCCAGGTCGAAGCTGCTGTCCAGACGGTTGAAGGCCAGTTCGATGCCGAACTCGGGCTTGAGCGCGGTCGCCGTGTTGCGCGCCATCGTCGTCCGCAGGACGACTTCCAGCGGCTGCTCGGTGGCATCGACCAGGGTGTTCGACAGCAGCCTTCCGTCGGCGTCTCGCAGCGGATCGCGCTGCGTTTCTGCACCGTCCTTGCGAGTCAGCAACCCGACCGACTTCCAGTTCCAGCTGCCGAGGTCCCGGCTGTATTCGGTACCGAGTTCGAGGTCCCAGCGTTCGTCATCCAGACTGGTCAGGGCGACGCGGTCTGGATGCCCGTCCGGCAGACGGCCGAGGTAGATCTCGCCGGGCTGGTCGAAGTAGTAGTAGGAGCGTCCAATGCGGCCGGTGAAGGTCAGGATGCCACCGGCGACGGCACGCTTGGCGTCGCCGGAAAGGTAGGCCTGGGTCAGTGTCGACGGCAGATCCGTCACCACCGACGAGAGCAACGCGCCGCTGGCGTCCCGGGTCACCCGCACGGTGTAGAACGGAAATTCCTCCCAGAAGGCGTTGCCGCGCAGCGACGTTTCCCAGCCCGCAATGGTCGTCGCAAAGCTGGCATCAACGCGCGGATAGAGCTTGCCGTTGCCATTGCGCTCGATCTCGCTCGACCAGGTGCCCGACGCCGAGCCCTGGCTGCGCACGACGTTCAGGATCAGGGTTTGTCCCTGCGCTTCGGCGGTGGAGGCGTTGCGGATCAGTTCGATCCGTTCCACCTGCGAGGCGGCAATCCGCCTCAGCGCGTCCACCACACCGGCCTTGGACACTGGCCGAGCGCCATCGATCAGGACATTGCCACTGCCGGCGCCATAGCCACGAAGCGCCCGGTCACCTTCGTCCAACACGAAGCCCGGCGTGCGTCTGACCAGGTCGAGCGCGGTTTGCGGGGCATAGGCGGCGAAATCCTCCGCTGCATACACGACGACGTCCGCGCTGCCGGTCGCCGCGGTGGTCTGGCCCTGCGCCAGCGAGACCGTGGCGGAACAGCAGAAGGCTGCGCAGACCAGCAGCATTCCGCTGCGATGGAGGTGCTGGAGCGGAAGCCCGCCTCCCTGGCCTGACATCTGCGCTCAGCCTCCGTCGCCCAGCACTCGCCAGCGCGCTGCTCGCCACAGCAGCAGAGCCAGCAGCGTGTACAGCGCGAGCAAGCCAAGCGCAGGCATTGTCCGCGGCTTGGCTGCAGGTGCGACGAACTGCGGCAGGCGCTCGAGTTCGGTGGTGCTGAGACTCCGCCCGGCAAGGAGGGGCCGGAAAAGGGCCTCGTCCCAGGCTTCCTTGTGAGATTCCGCTTCGTCGAGGAATTGCGCCAGGCTGGCGATATCGACGCCGGCGCTCCGCTCGGATGCCGTGGTCAGCGCCTGTGCCGGCGAGAGCCAGACCAGCTGGGTCCTCAGGCGACGCTGTGCGGCATGCTGCGCTTCGGCCGCGGCGCGAGGTGCGGTCATCGCCTCGGCGATGTAGCGCTGCTGCACGTAGTAGCTGCGGGTCCAGGCCAGCGCGTCCTGCGTCGTCTTCACGCTCAGTTCGGGATGGTCGCTGACATAGGCACCAAACAGTTCCTCGCGCCGACGCTGCGCTTCCTGCCCGGCTGTTCGCTCGGCCCCGAGCAAGGACAGCGCCGTCGGCATCGGTGCCAGGCGCGCGGCGAGTGTGTCGACCGCGGCCGGCAGCAGCCAGAGCAGCGTGACCCAGATGGTGACCAGCCAGGCCAATGCCGTGGGGGAACTGGCCGTGCGCGAGCCGATGAGCGCGCAGACCCCGCTCCACAGCAGGGCCCAGCCGAGCAGCGGAGCGAGCCAGAGTGACCAGCCTGGCAGCGCGCTCAGCCCGCCAGCGGCAATGACCGTCGCGGCGCTGATCAGAATCAACGGCAGCAACAGCGCGAGCAGGCGCACCAGATGCCGACGCAGATAGAGCGTCGCGGGGGAGCTCTGCGCGGCCAGCAGAGGCAACCGCCCGGCGCTGCGATCGTCCCCCGGTTGACCGAACAGCAGCGCAAGCAGCGCCAGCGGCAGCAGGACAATGGCGACGAAACCCAGATCGAAACGACCCGCGGCCAGCAGCAGCGGGCTTTGCAGCTCGCGACCCTTGGCCGACTGCTGCGGGCCACTGAACAGCGACACGCGCAGGGTCAGGTTGGCGCGTTCCAGCACACCCAGATCGAGCGCCGCCAGTGCCGGCACCGGCATCACCACCGGGCTGCGCAGGATCGACGGGAAGCCGACGTAAGGATCGGCCGGGGCCGCTCCGGCCTCGACTGCGGCCATCCGCTCGCGCTCGGCCGCGCGCTCGTTGGCAGCAGTGTCGAGAAAGCTGGTCTGGTCGGCACGCAGCGTCTGCATCGCACTCCAGCCAGCGTGGCCTGCATAGGCCAGCAGCAGGATCCAGCCGATCAACACGACCTGCGCAGCGCGGTCGCGCAGCAGCAAACGCAGTTCGAAACTCCAGCGGTTCATGCCGAGGCCTCCCGCCGAGCGCGACGCAAGCCGGTGGCAAGAAGTGCCCCGACCACGAAGAGCCAGACCGCAAGAACGCCGAGTGCTCCGGCGGGAACAGGGACTTCGTCTGGGTCCGGCGGTGCATAGGACCAGCGCGGCGCCGCCGCCCACAACTCGGGACTGGCCTGATAGTTCGGCACCGTGCCGTGGCGGATCAGATCCCCATTGAGGAAGCGTTGCAGTTCGCGGCGGTGCCGCTCGGCGTGATCGGCAAAGTGCCGATGGTGGCGCCAGTCGCTGCCGGCGGCCCATTGCGAGAGTTGGTCCAGCGCCGGCAGCGGTGACAGGAAACCCAGACGCAATCGCCAAGCATCCTGCGCGGACAGCTGCTTCCAGAGCAGGCCGTAGTGGTGGTCGTAGACGGTGTTGGCGTGCTCCTCGCCGGCCTGCATCGCGACGCCGCCAAAGCTGATCGGCAGGTCTTCCTCGCGCTCGACGCCGTATTCGGCCAGCGTGCGCTGGAGCAGTTCGGCGCGCCGCGTGTCGGCACTCGAATGGCCGTCGATGCCAGCCGCCAAGCCACCCCGCACGGCTGCCCAGAAGGCTTCCGGGCTGGGCAGCGGAGCGAGCTGCTCGGCGCTGTTGGCGACCAGCCGCGGCGCGATCACCAGCGCCAGCAGCCACATCCCGAGCAGGCCGGCGAGTGCGCTGCGCGTGTTACTGGAGACGAGGGAGAGCGCCAGCGTCAGCAGCACCCAGAGCAGTGCATACAGCCCGTAGGCGAGCGCCATCCAGGCGCCGCGGTCGCTGTCGAAGAGCGCGGTCGCGATGGCCAGCGGCAGCCATAGCAGCGCGGCCAGGCCGAGCAGACCAAGCGCCTTGCCCAGCAGCAGTGCCGCTGGCCGAGCACCCTGCACCCACTGCAGTCGCAATCGGCCGCTCTCACGCTCGCCGGCCCACAGCGAGGCGCCGGCAACGATCAAGAGCAACGGCAGTCCCCACTGCAGCAGGGCAGCCGCCGAGCGCGGCAACACCTCGCCCTCCTGCCCCTCGATCGGACGCAAGGTGGCGGGATTCTGGTAATGCGCCTCCATCCAGACGCCGAGCCCAAGCGCCGCGGTGACACCCGGATCGAACCATTGCAGCGGGGCCGCCGGCTTGAACGCGTACTGGCCGAAGTGGGCGACGCTGTGCGGGTTGCCAGCGCCCTGGCCGACCCAGGTCGCGTGATCGAGTTCGGCCGCCTGCTCGGCTTCCACCTGCCAGCTGCGCGCGGCATCAACGCCGATCAGGACTGCGGCTGTGAACCATGCGCCGACCAGCAGCAGCAGTGCGATCAGCCGGCCGTCGCGGCGCCACAGGCGCAAGGTGTGGGTGGTTTCCTGAGCCACCTGCGAGGCAAATGCAGTGGCCATCTCAGGCCTCCATGTGCTGCAGGTAGAGGGCCTCGAGCTGCGCGCCGTCCAGGCTGCGCGCATCAAGCTCGGCGCGCTTTTCGCCGCGGCGCAGGATGCCGACCCGGTCGGCAACCTGGCGCGCGCGAAACAGGTCATGGGTGGCCAACAGCACCGCCACGCCCGCGTCGGCCACCTGTCGCAGCAGCTGGGTCACCTCGTTCGCCGCCACTGGGTCCAGGCCCGAAAGCGGCTCATCGAGCAGCAGCACCCTGGCCCGCTTGGCCAGCGCGATCGCAATACCGACCTTCTGCCGCATGCCTTTCGAATAGCCGCCGAGTGCCCGCTGGTGCGCCTCCAGCGGCAGCCCGGCGCGGCTCAGCAGTTCGGTCAGTTCGGTCGGCGCCAGCCGATGCCCGGTCAGCGCGGCGAAGTAACCGAGATTCTCGGCCCCGCTGAGCGTCGGATACAGCGCGACCTGCTCGGGCAGATAGGCGATCCGTGAGCGCGCTTCGGCCGCTGCGCTGACGGGATCGATCCCGTCGACCCGCACGCTGCCGCTGTCGGCGCGGAGGAAACCCAGCAGCAGGTTGAGCGTGGTCGACTTGCCGGCGCCGTTCGCGCCGAGCAGCGCGTAGACCTCGCCACTGCCTACCGAGAGATCCAGGGCAGAGAGGGCTACCTGGTTGTCGAAGCGCTTGTGTACCTGTTGCAACTCGATCACTGCCGGGTTCCTCCTTTAGTTCAACGGGTGGTCGCCAACCGCAAGCTCAGCGGCGCGGACCTCAGTTCAGGCGTTGCTCGGTGCTTCATCGCAAGGCCTCGGCCGGCTCGCTCGCCGCCACCGTTCGTGCCGCCGGCAGCGCGGCAAGCAACAGCAGGACCAGCAGGCCGGCGGCGAGCAGGGGCAACAGCAGCAG
The DNA here is from genome assembly GCA_036722245.1 of Lysobacterales bacterium. Classification (GTDB taxonomy): domain Bacteria; phylum Pseudomonadota; class Gammaproteobacteria; order Xanthomonadales; family SZUA-5; genus JAWLAT01. The sequence goes on along the minus strand of DAIMJK010000008.1, from coordinate 10,629 downwards.
ATGGCTCGCCGATGGCAACAGCAGCAGGCTGGCGCTGGCACGTTCGAGCAGCAGCAACAGCGGCAGCCCGATGGCCACGCCCAGCGCGAGCACGCGCAGTACCTCGACCAGACTGTCGCGGTAGAGCCGCCGGGCGTCGGCACCGAGCGCTGCGCGTACCGACAGATCGCGTCGGCGCTGAGTCGCCCACAGGCGCGACAGGCCACCGATTCCGGTCGCCACCAGGATCAATGCGCAGAGCGCGAAGCTGACCAGCAGCAGACCAAGCAAGCGCGGCTGCCACAGCTGCCGCTCGCGCAGCGATGCCAGGCTCGCGATCTGGTAGATGGACTGCTCGGGGTCCACCGTCGCCATCACCGCGCGCAGCTGCGCTTCGCTCGGCGCAGGCCCTTGATGGACCAGCACGACATACATGTTCGGATCGGGCCGTTGCCGCACCGGCACGTACAGCATCGCGGCGGCGTCCGGGCGGCTGAGATCAAAGCGCACATCGTCGACCACGCCAACGATCGTCAGCGTCTGCAGCGTGCCGTCCGCCGCCGGCAGCAGCAGGCGCGCGCCGACCGGATCGCGTTCTGGCCACAACCGCAGAGCCAGGCCATGATTGACGATGGCGACCTGCGGGGATTCGGGTCGGTCATCGACGCTGAAGTCACGCCCGGCCAACAGCGTGATGCCGGCTGTGGCGAACAAGCCCTCACTGACCCGTGCCATCAGCGGCCGCAAGGGCTGTGCGCTCAGCGGGTCCTCCGGCAGGCGGATCTCCACCGCCTGCGCACTGCCATCGGCGGCAGCCTTGTCGGCAGCGGCCGGCAGACGGTTGGTCCAGGCCACACTGTCGACGCCCGGCAGCGCGGCAAGCCGATCGCCCAGCTGGTCATAGAAGCGTGTCGTCGCGTCGCTACGGGAATCGTACTTGGCCCACGGCAGCGCGACCCGGAAACTCAGGCGTGCGTCCGACTCAAAGCCACTGGGATGAGTGAAGGCACGTCGCGCATCGAGCGCGAACTGGGCTCCTGCACCAACCAGAACAAAGGCCAGCGCGACCTGCAGGACCAGCATCGCGCGTTGCTGGCGCCGCTCGCGCGGGGAGCCGAGGCTGCGCTGTCCGCCGTCCTGCAGACAGGATGCCGGCTGCACCTTCAGGATGGCGCGCATCGGCAGTACGCTGGCGGCCAGTGCGGCGCAGACGGCCAGCGCCAGCACCACCAGTACCGGGCCTGCGGCCAGCCGGATCTGCATCCAGCCGGGCAGAGTCTGGGTCAGACCCTGCCACAGCAGGTCGACTCCCGCTGCGGCGACCAGCAGACCGAGCAGAGCGCCGAGCAAAGAAAGCAACAGCGAGCGCCGCAGGACGACCGCCATCAGCCGTCGTGGCGGCGCGCCCATGGCCAGTTCCAGCGCGACGCGTCCGCGCTGCGCCTGCACCCGCGCCGCGAAGTAGTGGGCGCAGTTGACCACTGCGAGCGCGAGCAGCAGCGCGACGGCGACGCACAGCAGCAGCATAGCCGGCCGCAGTGTGCCGACATACAGATCAGCCAGCGGGCGGACCCGGTAGCGGATGTCCCGGTGCGCGTCGGGGAATTCGGCGGCAAGCTGCCGCGCGACCTGGTCCAGGGCCTGCTGGACCTGAGTGAAGGTGGCCTCCGGCCGCATCCTCGCAACGCCATGCGCGACCCGGAAGTCGATCGCGTCGATGCGGTCGGGGAAGATGCCGCTGGAGCGATACATCCAGCGATCGGCCGGAAACTCGAAGCCCGGTGCAGTCACCCCAAACACGCGATAGCCTGGATAGGCATCGAGCGTGATGGTCTGGCCGACGATCGCCGGATCAGCGCCGAAGCGCGCGCGAAACAGCCGGTCGGAAATCACCACCCCAAAGTCGCGCTGGCGATCAAAGGACTCCGGCCAGGGTTCACCGAACTGCAGCGGCACGCCGAGCACCTCGAACAACTCGCGGGTGGCGATGACGCTTGGCACTTCCTCTGGTTGGTCGCCGCTACTCAGGTTGTAGGCGGCGCCAGCGCCATAGGATGCGACCGATTCGAGCAGAGAGACGCGGGCGCCGATCTCACGCAGTTCGCGGTGCGACAGCGCGCCGCCATCGATTGCCTCGATATGCACCAGCCGCTCCGGATTGGCGAACGGCAGTGGCTGCACCAGCAGCGACCAGACCGCCGACAGTATCGCTGCGGCCAGTCCGAGACCGAAGGCCATCGCCAGCACCACGATCACATCTTCGCTTCTGCGCTGGACGCGCATGACCCAAGCCCTCCCTAGTCCCGGTCGACTTGCAACCCGCGACGCACCAGCAGGTGCTTTACGTCAGGCTTCTGCCCGCGCCACTTCACATACATCGCCATCGGGTCCTCGCTGTTGCCGCGCGACAGGATCGCTTCGCGGTAACGGCTGCCGATCTCGCTATTCAGCCCACCCAGCTGCTGCACGTGGGCGAAGGCGTCGGCGGCCAGCACTTCGCTCCACAGGTACGCGTAATAGCCGGCGGAGTAGCCGCCCGGAAAGACGTGGGCAAAGTAGGTGCTGCGGTAGCGCGGCGGGACCGGGGCGAAATCGACGCCGTGCCGGGCCAATGCGGCCCGCTCGAATGCCTCGACATCCTCGACCCTGTTGTCTGCCGACAGCGTGTGCCATTCCAGATCGAGGAAGGAGGCAGCGAGGTACTCCAGCGTATCGAAGCCCTGATTGAAACCGCTGGCGGCGAGCAGCTTCTGCAGCAGCTCGGGCGGGATCGGTTCGCCACTCGCATGATGCCGGGCGTAGTTGGCGATCACCTCGGGCGATTTGGCCCAGTCTTCCTCGAACTGCGAGGGAAACTCGACGTAGTCGCGCGGCACGGCGGTGCCCGCCAGCGAAGGGTAGCGCACGTTCGAGAACAGTCCGTGCACGGCGTGGCCGATCTCGTGGAACATCGTCACCACGTGATCGAAACTCATCAGCGCGGGCGCGCCATCGACTGGCTTGGGAATGTTCATCACGTTGATCGCCACCGGCTTGTGACCGAGCAGGCCACTCTGGCTGACAAAGGTCGACATCCAGGCACCGCCGCGCTTTCCTGGCCGGGCGAAATAGTCGGCGTAGAACAACCCGATCTGGCTGTCATCGCTGTCCAACACGTCGAACACGCGCACGTCGGGGTGGTAGACCGGCAGGTCGCTGCGTTCGACGAAGCGCACCCCATAGAAGCGATTCAGCGAGTAGAACACGCCGTCCTTGAGCACCCGGTCCAACTCGAAGTAGTTCTTGACCTGCTCGTTGTCGAAGGCGAATTGCGCCGCGCGCACCTGCTCGGCGTAGTACTCCCAGTCCCAGGGCTGCAGATCGAAGTTGCCCCCCTGCTCGTTGATCAGCGACTGGATGGCCGCGGCTTCGCGTTCGGCGTTGGCGAGCGCGGTGGGAGCCAGATCCGTGAGCATCTGCAATACCGCCTGCGGATTGCCGGCCATCTGGCTTTCCAGCTGGAAAGTGGCGTGGTTGGCGTGACCCAACAGCTGGGCGCGCTCGGCACGCAGTTGGGCCAGGCGCAGCACCATGGCGCGGGTGTCGCCCTCGCCATCGGTCAGGCCGCGCGTGGCCGAGGCTTCCCATACCCGCTGCCGCAGGTCGCGATTGTTCAGCGACACCAGCACCGGCTGGCGGGTGGTATTTGTGAGGCGCAGCAACCACTTGCCCTCGTGACCGGCCTCGGCGGCAGCTTTTGCGGCAGCGGCGATGCTGGCGCGATCCAGCCCGTCCAGTTCGGCTTCGCTGTCGACGATCACCGCGGCCAGCTCGGTCTGCTTGAGCAGGGCCTGCTGGAAGGCGGTCATCAGACTGGCTTGTTCTTCGTTGAGCGCACGCAGCGTGACTTTGGCGTCCTCGCTCAGCTGCGCACCGGCGCGGACGAAGTGCTGGTAGCTCTGGTCGACCAGGCGCAGCGCCTCGGCGTCGGCCTGCAGGCTGTCGCGGCCGTCGTAGAGCGCCTTGACCCGCGCGAACAAATGGCCATTGAGCACGATGGCGTCACCGTGTGCAGCCAGCTTGGGCGCGATCTCGGACTGGATGGCGCGCAGTCCCTCGGTGCTGTCGGTGGCGGTCAGATTGAAGAATACCGACTGCGTGCGGGCAAGCAGTTCGCCGGAGCGCTCCACCGCTTCGAGCGTGTTCTCGATGGTGGGCTGCTCGGGATTGTTGCCGATCGCCTCGATCTCCGCCAGTTGCCGGGTCATGCCCTCGGCGAACGCGGGCAGGTAATGCTCCTCGCGGATCAGACTGAAGTCCGGCGCCTGCAGTGGCAGCGAGCTGGGGCTGTAGAAGGGGTTGGCGGAGGCGTTTCGATCTGCTGCTCGCGCGCTCGGTTCCGGGCTGGTCCTTGCCGCATCGGCAGGAAGCTCGCTCTGGCCGCAGCCGATCAACATCATGGTCAGCGCAATTCCGACCAGCCGACGGCCGCTGCGGCTTGGGAAACGGATCATCGTATCTCCTTATGTTCTGGTGACTGCATCGTTTCGAGCGCTGGCAGGCTGGCCAGGCTTATCCCAAGCGCCAGCGTGGAAATGGGTCGGCCAGGCGTTGCCAGCGCGCGGGCCCCTCGCGCATCTCACGCTTGCTCAGCAGGCAGGCGTCCAGGTCGGCGCGCAAGGCGGCTTCGTTCAAGCCGACGCCGATCAGCGCCAGCTCCTGTCGACGATCGCCCCAGGCTGGATCCCAGATTCGCTGCATGGCCGCGTACTCAGCCGGATCGCTCACCTGGGTCGCATCCGGCAAGGCCGCGGTGAGCTTCTCGCTGCCGCTCAACGGACGATCGACCAATCCGGCGTCGACCCGGTGGCGGGCCGCGAACCAGAATCCAGCCGCCTTGTGTTCGGTCGCCGCACCCACAGTTGACAGCTCACCGACCCAGTCCATCCGCGTGGCAAGCCAGAAGAAGCCCTTGCTGCGGATCACGCCGCCAAGGCCCTGGGTGATCAGCCGATGGAAGCGCTGCGGATGAAAGGGGCGCCGCTCCCGGTAGACGAAGCTGGTGATTCCGTAGGCTTCGGTCTCCGGTGTGTGCTCGCCGCGCAGTTCCTTCATCCAGCCTGGCGCCAGCTGGGCCCGAACGAAGTCAAAACTCCCGGTGCCCAGAACGCGATCTAGCTGCACACGACCATGTTCGGCCTCGACCAGCAACGCGTCACGGTTGAGCGCCTTGACCACCTGGCGGACCTGATGCACGCCAGCAGCATCGACCCGGTCGGTCTTGTTCAGCACGATCACGTCGGCGAACTCGACCTGCTCGGCGAGCAGGTTCACCAGTCCACGTTCATCGTCCTCGCCCGCGCTCTGACCTCGTTCACGCAATCGTTCGCTGGAACAGAAGTCACGGACAAAGCTCTCGCAATCGACCACGGTCACCATGGTGTCCAGCCGCGACACATCCGACAGCGAGAATCCGTCCTCGTCCCGCACCGAGAAAGTAGCCGCCACCGGCATTGGCTCGGAGATCCCGCTGGACTCGATCAGCAGATAGTCGAAGCGGCCTTCGGCAGCCAGCTTGCGCACCTCGTCACGCAGATCCTCCCGCAAGGTGCAGCAGATGCAGCCATTGCTGAACTCGACCAGCTTCTCCTCGGTGCGTGACAGTTCCGCGCCACCATCGCGCACCAGTTGGGCATCAATGTTGACCTCGCTCATGTCATTGACGATGACCGCCACCCGCTTGCCCTCGCGGTTGCGCAGCACATGGTTGAGCAAGGTCGTTTTTCCGGCGCCGAGAAAGCCCGAAAGGACGGTGACAGGCAGCAGCTTGGGCATGAGAGTGATGGGTGTTCGGCTTGGCATAATGTTATAACATAACTCTTACTCACACAGCTGCAGACATCGAGAACACGGACCGTGATCCCTACCAGCTATCAGGCATGGCGTGAATGCATTGAAGTACACTGCCTAATTCCGCTCGAGCGCAGCTTCATCGCGCAGCGACTGCGGGAACTGGACGACTCTGGGGTCTACTCCACCCAACAGCTGCGCACCCACTATGGCGAGGCTCATCTGGCCCAGCTGCGCGAGTGGTTCAGGCGTGCGGAGGTGGAACTGGATGCTCGTTGAAATCGCGTGCCCGCCATCGGATGGTTCGTACGGGTGTCACTTCAGCCTCGCGACGGCGGGGCCGACCATGATGCTGAATGGTGAGTGGATCGCCCCCCTGCTCGACCACGCGCTGCTCAGCGTTTCGCCCATCGCGCTGAGCGAGACCGCGCAGCGCCTGGCGGCTTCGCTGGCACGAGGAAGTCCATGCAGCGTTCGCGAAGCCCTCAAGCCTTCCCGTTTGCTGGAATCGCTGCATGCCGCGCTTGAGCGCGTGGGCGCCGACCGCACCGCCCAGCAGACACTGGCTGCCGAGCTGCGCGATCAGCTCGCGCCGGCGTTGGCGCAACTTGGCGTCAACGCGGGCTTCCTGCGGCTGGAGATCGTCCACGAGCGGACCTGCCCGAAACTGCACGTCGATCGCCTGCGCTGGCGCATCTGTTGCACCCTGGCCGGGGCCGGTACAGAGTACCTGCCGCCGGGTGCCAGCCCCGAATACGACGAAGCCCGACTTCAGCAACTGCCTGCGGGTGCGGTCGCCGCGATGGCCGGCGGGTTGTCGGGACCGGGCCTGTGGCACCGCTCACCGCATGCATGCGCCGCCCACCCGCGGTTGTTCCTGAGCGTGGATATCGTCTGACGTCAGCCAGTCGAGCCGCGACCGCGCGCACCCACCAGGGCTCCCAGGCCCTATCATTCGCGGACGTGTCGAAGCCTCAAACCCAAGCCAATGTACCTCCTCGCTCTGGACCAGGGCACTTCCAGCTCGCGCGCGCTGCTGATCGACGACAGTGCGCGGGTCGTGGCGGTGCACAACGTGCCTTTCGATTGCGACTATCCGCAGCCGGGCTGGGTCGAGGTCAGTGCCGAGCGGATCTGGGGCAGTCAGCGCGAGGCGATCGGGGCGGTATTGCAGAAGGCCGCGATCGGGCCGGCGCAGGTGCGTGCGATCGGTCTGACCAATCAGCGCGAGACGGTGATTGCCTGGCGTCGCTCGACCGGGCAAGCGCTTGCACCGGCGATCGTCTGGCAGTGCCGGCGGACGGCGTCGGCCTGCGAAAGGCTGCGCGCCGACGGCCTGGAACCACAAGTTCGCGAGCGCACGGGCCTGCTGTTGGACCCCTATTTCTCGGCAACCAAGATGCAATGGCTGCTGCAACAGCCGGCCGTGGCCGCCGCCGCGCGTGACGATGACCTGGCCTTCGGCACGGTCGACAGCTGGCTGCTGTTCAAGCTCAGCGGCGGGCGGCTGCACGTGACCGATGCCAGCAATGCCTCGCGCACGCTGTTGTTCAATCTGGACACCGGCCACTGGGATCCGTGGCTGCTCGAATGCTTCGGTATTGCCGCCGCCACGCTGCCGACGATCGCCGATTCCAGTGGCGTGGCCGGCCATACCGACGCAGCGGTCTTTGGCGCCGAAGTGCCGCTGGCCGGAATCGCCGGCGACCAGCAGGCGGCGCTGTTCGGGCAGGCCTGTTTCAGCCCGGGCATGGCAAAGAACACCTATGGCACCGGCTGCTTCCTGCTGCTGAACACCGGCACCACCCGCGTCCGCTCAACCCACGGGCTGCTCAGCACGGTGGCCTGGCGGCTGGGCGGTGTGGATCACTACGCGCTGGAAGGCTCGGTGTTCATGGCCGGTGCGCTGATCCAATGGCTGCGTGATGGCCTGGGCCTGCTGCGCGACGCGGCCGAGAGCGAAGCGCTGGCGCGCAGTGTCAGCGACAGCGCCGGGGTGCACATCGTGCCGGCCTTCACCGGTCTGGGTGCGCCGCACTGGGACGCCGAGGCACGCGGCCTGATCTGCGGTCTGACCCGCGGTGCCGGCCGCGCCCATCTGGTCCGCGCGGCGTTGGAGGCGGTCGCCTTCCAGAACGTGGATCTGCTCAAAGCGATGGAAGCGGACCTTGGTCACGAACTGAGCGAACTGCGCATCGACGGCGGCATGATCGGCAATGATTTTCTGTGCCAGTTCCAGGCCGACGTGCTCGGCCGCCCGGTCTGCCGGCCAAGCCAGCGCGAAAGTACCGCGCTGGGCGCCGCGTTGCTGGCTGGCCTCGGTATTGGCGTCTGGCCCGATCTCAACGCGTTGGCCGGACTGTGGCGGGAAGAGTCGCGCTTTGAACCGACGATCGACACCGCGCAGCGCGCTGAACGGATGCGGGGATGGCGCGCTGCCGTCGCGCGCTGCACCAGCGCCCCTTGAACCAACTCTTGCTGCTCTTCCTCCGCGTCTCCGCGTGACACTGCTCGCGCTTTCGCCCAGCGGCTGACGACGCCTTCAGCCGCAGTCCGGTCCGGCGCAGCGCTGTAGAAAGACTTTAAGGCTGATGTCGCTGCTGGGAATCGGGTCAGGCAGTGCGACCAGCGACTCGAAGCGGTCGAGCCGGAAACTGCGATAGTCGGCGCGCAACTCGCACCACGCCGCCAATGTCCAGACCGCGCCCCAGTAGAACAGGCCGAGCGGCCAGAGGACCCGCTCGGAGCGCTCGTCGCGGGCGTCGACATAGTGCGCCTGCAGCTTGCAACGCTGCCGACTGGCCCGGCGTGCCACGCCCAGATGCAGACGTGTGCTCGGTCGATGGCTGTAACCCAGCACCTCCAGCCCCTCGCTGCGCAGCTGCGGGCGCAATCGCGCCGGCAGGACCGCGTCGACTTTCGACAGGGCGCGTTCAGCGGCAGCCTGCAAGTGATCATCGGCATAGGCCTGCACCCACGCCGCGCCGAGCGCAAGCGCTTCGAGTTCGGCCGCGTCGAACATCAATGGCGGCACCTGGTAGCCGGCGCGCAGACCATAGCCGACCCCGGCCGCGCCTTCGATCGGCGTGCCCTGGCGGACCAGATCGTTGACATCGCGATAGACCGTGCGGGTCGACACGCCGAGTCGTTCACCCAGCTGGGCGGCGGTGCGTACCTTGCCACGGCCCAGTTCGACCAATAGCTGGAACAAGCGGTCGGCACGGCGCATGGGCGGGATTCGTCGCAGGACAGGCGCCAGCATAATGCGCCTACTGCCAAGTTCCTGCCACCCGAGCCGGCTTGTGGCCAGTCCGGTGGCAACAGCGGTACAAGAACCAAAGCGGCGTCAGGTCACCGCACTCCGGAAGGGGCCGTGCGCGTCACTTCAGGAATGCGCTGGCCTGACAGCGCTTTTGCCACGGTTGGAACAGGTGCTCGAAGCCTGGGACCTCGGCCCCGGGAGCTCTCGCCTGCGCTTTCGTCGGTCGACGCGGCCGCCGGCGCGATAAAGACTGGCGCGAAGATCGCCGCTCTAAGCGCGCCGGAACCGCGCTACTTGCTATCGAAGGCTTTGCGCTTCGAAGCTGCCGCCCGAAGAGCGAAACGGCGCCCGGTCGCCGCACTCCAAAAGAAAAGCCCGGCACGAGGCCGGGCTTTTGATTGCTACAGGAAGCGCGGGATCAGAACTGCAGGCTCCACTGATCCAGATAGCCGGTGTCGCCGCTGGCCCGATCGCGCACCCGCAAGCGCCACTGGCCATTGGCCAATCTAGCCGATGCATTCACCGTGTAGGTGGTGATCAGGTTCTGAGCGCTACCGCCGGTACGGTTGTGCAGGGTATAGCTGGTGCCATCCGGAGCGATCAGATAGACCTGCAGGTCGCCGATGTAGGTGTGGATGATGCGCACCGCTACCTGCAGATTGGACGGTGCATTGCCGGACCGGCTGACGTTGATCGGGCTGTAGATGTCCGAGAAGTCATTGATCGCATAGTCGGTAGTGTTCTGGAAGAACGACTGCTGGCTGGCGGTTCCGGTGAAGTTCTGGCCGCTGACGTTGGCACCGCTGACCGACACCGAGCGGCTGGTCGGGCTGAACGTGTAGTTGGTCAGACTCGGGGTGATCGTGTACGTGCCGTTGGCCAGGCCGCTGAAGCTGTACGCACCGCTGCTGTTGGTCGTTGTCGTTGCCGCGCCGCGGCTGACCGTCACGCCACCGATGGCGGTGCCGGTGCTGGTCGTGATGGTGCCGCTGATCGAGTAGGTCGTTGGTGCCAACGCCCAGCTTGCGGTGATCGTGAAGGTGCGCAAACCGGTGGCATAGCCGTACACCCGAACATAGTAGGTGCCGACCGAGGGTGTGGCGAAGGTACAGGTTTCGTTGCCACTGGAGGTGTATGGACGACAGTTGTACTGGCCGCTGCCGGTCCCCGGTGACGAGCCGAAGCGCACGTACAGATCCACGTCACCGGTCGCATTGGTGGTGGCAATGGTCAGATTGCTGGCACCGGACGGAATCGTGACGGTGAACTCCTTGAAGTCACTGTTGGCGGTGGTGGAGTTGACCGAGCTGTTGACCGGAACGCCATTGCTCAACGCGTTGCTGGCTGGCGGGGTGCCGGTGAAGTTCTGGCTGCCGACGTTGGCGCCGTTGACCGTGACCGCCCGGCTGGTCGGGCTGAAGCTGTAGCCGGTCAGACTCGGGGTAATCGTGTAGCTGCCGTTGGCCACGCCGGTGAAGCTGTAGGCGCCGCTGCTGTTGGTCGTTGTCGTGGCGCCGCCGCGGCTGACCGTCACCCCGCTGATCGCGGTTCCGGTGCTG
>DAIMJK010000007.1:0-25755 GCA_036722245.1 Lysobacterales bacterium | reverse complement strand
CGAAGCGCGCCTTGCTGGCGAGGCCCAGGGACGCCCTCGGTGCAACGGAAGTTATTGTTGCGCGGACCTAAGCCATCTCCGACTTCCGCGACAACACCCACTCGCGCAAGGCCGCTACCGGCAAGGCCTTGCAGTAGAAGTAGCCCTGAGCGTAGTCGAAGCCCTGATCGCGCACAAAAGCCAGATCGTCCGCATTCTCGACCCCCTCGGCCACCAGCAGCAGGCCCAGACTGCGCCCCATGCCGATCACCGCGCGGCAGATTGCGGCGCTGTCGCGGTCCGTGGCCACACCCATGACGAAGGAGCGGTCGATCTTGAGCTTTTCGACCGGAAAGCGCTTCAGATGGGCCAGCGACGATTGGCCGGTACCGAAGTCATCGATCACCAGACCTACGCCCAGCGCCTTGAGCCGGCGCATCACCGCGATGCCGTTCTCCAGGTCGTGCAACAGCGCGGTTTCGGTCAGCTCCAGCTCGAGTCGTTGGGGCGCCACGGCGTGTTTGCGCAGACAGGCCTCGAGCCAGTCCACCAGCGCTGGATCGGCCAGCTGCGCCAGCGAGAGATTGACCGCCAGTCGCAACTGGGGCCCACTCATCGACAGCGGTGACAGCTGGGCCAGCTCGCCGAGGGCCCGATCGATCACCCACTGACCAATCGGCACGATCAATCCACTGCGTTCGGCCAGCGGGATGAAGTCATCCGGCTGGATCAGGCCCCGAACCGGATGCCGCCAACGCAGCAGCGCCTCGACTCCATGCACGATGCCCGAGCGGGTCGCGATGATCGGCTGATAGTGCAACTCGAACTGGCCGGTCAGGGCAGCCTGCTTGAGATCGGCCAGCAACGCCGTGCGGGCGAGCAACTCGGTGCGCAGCCGCTCGGTGAAGAAGCGATAGGTGTTCCTACCCTGCGCCTTGGCGTGATACATGGCCAGATCTGCCTTGCGCAGCAGCTGGTCCGGATCGGTGCCGTCATTCGGACACAGGATCACGCCGATACTGACTCCGATCTGCAGATAGTGGCCATCAATGGCGAAGCTGGGCTCGAGCGCCGCGATGACCCGGGCGGCCATCTCGCCGGCCTCGGCCGCCTCCAGCAGGGTCGGCAGAAGAATCGCAAACTCGTCGCCGCCGAGCCGGGCGACGCTGCCGTCCTTGCCGACACAGGCCAGCAGGCGCTCGGTTACCGCGCGCAGCAAACGGTCGCCTACGGCGTGACCGAGGCTGTCGTTGGCGAGTTTGAAGTTGTCCAGATCCAGATACAGCAGCCCGAGCAAACGGCGCGTGCGCTGGCATTGCTGCACCGCCTGCTGCAGCCGATCCTGAAACAGGACCCGATTCGGCAAACCGGTCAGCGTGTCCTGAGTTGCGAGCAGCCGGACCTGCTCCTCGGCGTGGCGCCGCTCAGTGATGTCGCGCACCTGGATGTTGTACAGGCCAGCTTCCTCGCCGCGCCAGTAGCTGGCCGAAACTTCCGCCGGAAAGTGCCGTCCACCCGGGCCTATCGCATTGACCACCCGCATCGTTCTGGCCGCGCGTGAATGGCTGGCACCGGCGTTGCTGGCACTGTCGGCCACCAGCTGATCGACCGGTGTTTCGGGCAACAACTGCTCCAGCGACCGACCCACAAGTTCCCCCTCGGAGTGCCCAAACATGCGCTCACCAGCCGGATTGACCGAACAGATCAGAGTCTGGTCATCGACCTGGATCAGTGCGTCGTGGGCCAGTGCGGTGACCGAACGGAACTGTTCGGCCGACGCCCGCACCTGGGCGTGACTGAGCGCCAGTTGCTCGGAGTGATGATTGAAGGTTCGCGCCAGCAAGCCCAGCTCGTCGCCACTGGGCACGTCGACCCGCTGTGGCGCGTCCATGGCCTGGTCGGCCAGCAACACCTGCGAGGCCATCTTGCGGATCGGGTCGACCAGGGTCGCCCGCACCAGTGCGGCGGCGACCAGCACCACCAGTGCGATAGCCACCGCCAGTGACAGTGCGACCGGCGTGAGGACCGACTCGACCGCCTCGTTGACCAGCCGGCGCGGCTGCACGACGACCAGTTGCCAATGCGTACCTTCCAGCCGCAGCGCGGTCGCCAGCACCGGCTCGTTGAGGAAGGGATCACGCTCGAAGACGGCCTGGCGAACGATCGGACCCTGTGCCGCCGGAGCGCGCAACTGGGCCGCGATGCGGCGCGCCTCGGCGCGGTCGATCGCATCGGTGGCGGCATCGATCTGGCCGGCCAGCTGCTCCAGTTCCGGTCCGGCTTCGGTCTGCGGTGCGTCCAGAAATGCGGCCATGGGCTGCAGGCTGCGCATCTCCTCGGCGAGCTGGGCCATGCTCAGGGTCTCGCCCAGGCGCTCGCTCTGGCCATGCTCGGTGGCCGCCGGCAAGGTGATGAAGGTGCCATTGCGGTCGATCATCATTGCGTAGCCCTGCAGACTACGGCCGCGCTCGGTGACAAACTGCTGCAGGCCGGCCAGACGCAAGTCCACCGTGCTGACGCCGATCAATCGATCCCCATCATGCATCCCTACCGAACAGGTCACCATCGGCTCGTTGGTGTAGGGATCCTGGTAGGAACGCGACCAGTAGCAGCGACCGGCTTGCTGATAGCGGACCGGGACATACCACTCCTGCTGGTGATAGCCGGGGCCGGCAGGATCGTTGTACTCATCGAAGAACCTCAGGGTGCCGCTACTGTCGCGCCCCCAGAAGAAGCTGGCGCGGCGGACTCCTTCCGTGAAGGCATCGGGCTCCGGCCACAGGCCGCCGCCGGCGATCAGTCCGCTGCGCTGCTTCAGGTCGAGCACGTGCGGTACCACAGACCGCCACAGTTGCGCATCGTGCGGCAGGCTTTCGCCCAGATTGGCCATGGCGGCGGTGAGGCCCTCGGCCAGGGCCAGTTGCTGCCCGACTTCGCCAGCAAGCCGATGCGCTGCGCTGGCGGCCACGATCCGCTCACGCTCGGCCAGCAGGGCATAGCCACGCCAGTAGATCACCCCCAGCACGACCCCGATCAAGCCGATCAGGCCGAGCAGGATGCCCAGTGTCAGCTTGGTTTGCAGGCTGCGCCGCCAGGGCACCGCCGCTTGCTCCGGTCTTTCCATCGGCCCTCTCGGTGCCCGACCCGGCATTCCGCCAGGCCCTTCGCGAGACTTGCATCAATGCGGGGAGTTTGGCAACGAGAAAAAGCACCGTTGCACTGAGTACGAGTACGACTGACGTGACGAACATCGCGATCCACCGATGCGAATCCCGCAACAAGAGCAGCTGGTCCTGAGCTCTGGCTCTGGGCGCTTCGCTTCGGCGCAGCCCGGCCACGCATCGTCGGCATTCCGCCCGGATCTGCCCGCACTGGCGAAACTTCGGCCCGCAGCGACGATCAACCAGCATCACTGAAGTTACGGAGCGACGACCATGAGCTGCTTGAGCATCACCGATTCGATCCCAACCATCCCAATCCACCGATTCTCAGCCCGCAACCAGCCAGGCTATCGGCTGCGGCTCGGACTGGCCATCCTGTGCATGTCCCTATGGGTGCCCGGGTGGGTCACCGCGCAGTCCATGGCAGGGATCGGCGCAAACGCCGAGGTGCGCATGTATGTCCTGCCCAACTGCGGCTACTGCGATCGGGCGCGCAGCCATCTGCAAGCCCGCCAGGTCCGCTTCTCCGAGTTGGACATCGCCGCCAGTGCCTCAGCCAAGGCGGAGTTCGACCAGCTCGGCGGCGCCGGCACGCCACTGATCGTCATCGGCGATCGGGTCATCCACGGCTTCGATCGGGGCCGTATCGACGCGGCGCTGGCGGGGAATTGATCAGGGTCGAGCCCTCAGGGCCCCTTTGCTGGGGCCTGATTCCGAGTTCGTCCAATCGAGCACGGGACAGGCTCTCGCCGGCTTTTTCTGGGCCCTGGGCCCTGGGCCCTGATCCCTGGGCCCTCGCTCTTACCCCCCGCCTGACTCGGCCGCTTCGGCGGCGGCGGCGCGGTTGGCCTGCAACTGCTCGGCGGTGGCCCACAGCAGCGGCTCCAGGCCCTGCCGGGCAACGGCCGAGATCAGGTAGTGCGGGCCCTCCCAGGCCAGCTCGGCGAGGGCCGAGCGGACCCGCTCGGCGGCGTCTTCGGGGGTGAGCTGGTCGGACTTGGTGAAGATCAGCCAACGCGGCTTGTCCAGCAGTTCCGGATCGAACTTCTCCAGCTCGGCGCCGATGGCGCGCACGCTCTCGACCGGATCGGTCTCATCCAGCGGCGCCAGATCGACCAGATGCCAGAGCAGGCCAGTACGCGACAGGTGCTTCAGGAACTGGATTCCCAGCCCGGCGCCCTCGGCGGCGCCCTCGATGATGCCGGGGATGTCGGCAATGACGAAGCTTTGGTCGGCATCCAGTCGGACCACGCCCAGATTCGGGTGCAGCGTGGTAAAGGGATAGTCCGCGACCTTCGGGGTGGCGGCCGACACTGCGCTGATCAGGGTCGACTTGCCGGCGTTGGGAAAGCCCAGCAGACCCACGTCCGCAAGCACCTTCAACTGCATCTGCAGCCGCCGCTCTTCGCCCGGGGTACCCTTGGTGAACTGCCTGGGCGAGCGGTTGGTCGAGCTCTTGAAGTGGATGTTGCCGCGCCCGCCCTCGCCACCGCGAGCGACCAGTAGGCGCTGCTTGTGATCGACCAGATCACCGATCAGCTCGCCGGTATCGGCGTCTTCGACCACGGTCCCGATCGGCACCCGGATCTCCAGATCCTCACCGCGCGCGCCGGTGCACTGGCTGCCCATGCCGTTGGTGCCACGCTTGGCCCGGAAATGGCGCTGGTGCCGAAAATCGACCAGTGTGTTCAGGCCCTCGTCGGCGACCAGATAGATCGATCCACCATTGCCCCCGTCGCCCCCATCTGGCCCGCCCAACGGAATGTACTTCTCGCGCCGGAAACTGGCACAGCCATTGCCACCGTTGCCGGCGTGTACCTCGATGCGTGCTTCGTCGACGAATTTCATGGGGATGCCTGGTGCGGGGGTTACGTGGGATCAACGGGTCGCGGGCTTGCGACGCTTCGTTAGATTAGAGGGCCCAGGGCCCAGGGCATAGGGCCCAGAAAGAGCCGAGCTCCGACAGGGCTGCTTCGGGTGCCGCGGGCACTGCTCTTCTGGGCCCTGGGCCCTGCACTGCTCTACTGGGCCCCAAAAAGAAGAAACCCCGCACCAAGCGGGGTTTCCAGTCGCAGGTGTCGCGGTGCGTGCTCAGGCTTCGGCTTGTGCAGCCTCGGCCGGGACCACGGACACGAAACGCCGGTTGCGTGGGCCGCCCTTCTTGAACTCGACCTTGCCGTCGGCCAGCGCGAACAGGGTGTGGTCGCGACCCAGGCCGACGTTGTCGCCGGGATGGAACTGGGTGCCGCGTTGACGCACCAGGATATTGCCGGCAGTCACCGACTCGCCACCGTAGCGCTTGACACCGAGGTACTTCGGATTGGAATCGCGGCCGTTGCGGGATGAGCCCGCTGCCTTCTTGTGTGCCATGAGCTAGACCCTCAGCCGTTGATGCCGGTAATTTCGATCTCGGTGTAGTTCTGCCGATGGCCCATCTGCTTGCGATGGTGCTTGCGACGGCGGAACTTCACCACCAGGATTTTCTCGCCGCGACCATGGCCACGGACGGTCGCGCTGACCGTGGCGCCGCTGATCAATGGCGCGCCCACGTTGATCTGACCTTCGTTGGCCACCATCAACACCTGATCGAGCTCGATGGTCGAACCCGCCTCGGCGTCGAGTGTCTCGACCCTGAGGACATCGCCGGGCGCGGCCCGGTATTGCTTGCCGCCGGTTGCAAATACTGCGTACATGATCGTGACTCTGCGGACTGCGCGAAAAGACCAGCGACTATAGCGGGGCGTGGGGTGGGTGGTCAATACCAGCGAAGCGTTGGGGCATGGAGCTTAGGGCCCAGGGCTCAGGGCACAGGGCCCAGAAAGAGCAGAGCGTCGGCCAGGCTGCCCTGGGCCCTAGTGCTTTTGCCCCGACCCCGGCGCCACCGGCCCGTGAAACAGGCCCTCCAGATCGACCTGATCAAAGTGATAGCGCTGACCGCAAAATTCGCAATCGACCTCGGCCTGGCCGTCATCGCGCAAGGCGGCCAGGCTTTCTGCATGTCCGAGCGCCTGAAACATCTGCCCTACCCGCTCGCGGGAGCAGCTGCAGGCGAAGCGCAGGGGTTTGCCGCTGCCCAGCTCGAGCTGCTCATCATGAAACAGCCGATGCAACAGCTGCTCCCCCTCGGTCTGCAGCATTTCAGAGTCCGTCAGCGTGTTGAGCAGCAAGCCCAGCCGGTTCCAGCCGTCCGCGTCAATCTCGACCTCCGCCCCGCCTACGCTGGGCATGCGCTGCAACATCAGTCCCACCCCGCCGCTCTCGTCACCAGCCAGCAGCAGCCGGGTGGGCAGCTGTTCGGATTGCTGGAAGTAATAGCCCAGCGCCTCGTCCAACCGCTCGCCGACCAGCGGCACCAGCGCCTGATAGCGCTGGCCCTGGGCTGGTTCCAGCGTGATCGCCAGCACGCTGGCCTGGTCCAGCTCTGCCAGTCTCGGCACCTCCGCCAGGCCCTCGGCCAACCGCAGCAATCCGCGCAAGGCGCCGTCTCCGGTGCACTCGGCGTACAGCAGGCGCAGTCTGGAATCGCCTTGCAGCTGGAGCCGCAGGCGTGTATCCGCCTTCAGATTGCCCTGCAACAGCGCGGCGGCGACCACCGCCTCGGCCAGCGGCGCGCGGCTTTCGCTCACCAACTGGTTGAAGCCGGGCATGCGCGCCAGGCTGCCGCGCAGGCGCACCCAGGCACCGCGTACGCCCAGCTGAGGAAACATCAAGTGATGCAGGCGATCATTTTCGAGCACAGGTGGTTTCCAGTCGTTGCCGCCAGACCGACGCCGGCGCGGCGATCATGGACCCGGAATTCTAGCCGGGATGCTTCACGAGCGAGGCGATGCCGACCGGGGCCGGATTCAAGCTGATGCAGCTGAGGCTTTCACGACCACTCCCGACTCCCGACTAGTAGACGTCAATACCTCTGCTGCGTCAGCTCGCCGCGCGCCCGACCAGCCGCACGATGGCCTCGCTGACGCCGCGTCCATGCAGACGACTGACTTCCAGCCGCAGCCCGCCCCATTCGACCTGGTCGCCGAGCTGGGCTGGCCGACCCAGCTCGGCCAGCAGCAGGCCGGAGACGGTGTCGACGTCCTGGTGGGCCAGCTCCAGTCCGAGCGCATCACCGAGCGTGTCGATCCGCAACGTTCCCTGCACGCGCCAACTGCCGTCGCCGAGTTCGAAGATGTCCGGCGTATCCTCGGCGCCTTCCTCCACCTCACCGACCGATTCGGCGTACAGATCCTCAATGGTCAAGGTCCCGGCGGTACCGCCGTGCTCGTCCATCACCACGACCATCTGGTTGCGGATCCGGTGCATCGTCGCGAGCACTTCAGTCAGCGGCGAACTCTCGGGTAACCAGGCGGTCTGACGCACATCCTCTTGCCGCAGGCCTCGCCGTTCGCCGAGGGCGGCCAGCAGATCACGGATATGCGCCGTGCCGATGATCCGATCCAGGTTCTCTCGATAGACCGGATAGCGGGTGTGCGGCTGTTGCGCGAGCAAGCGCGCAATCTCGTCGTAACCGGCCTCATCTGACAAACCAACGACTCGAACCCGCGGCACCATCACCTCACCTGCGCTCAGTTCGCTGAAATCGACCAGCTCCTGGAAAACCCGCGCGCTTTCGTCACCGAGCAGTCCACCGGCCTGACTTTCCCGCGCCAGCGACTCCAACTCGCCCTGGCTGTGCACAGCCACCCGGCTGCGCTGGAAACCGACCAGCCCGAGCAGCCTGTTACCGACCCAGTTCAGCACGCGCACCAACGGCGCCAGCACCAGACCCACCAGCAGCATCGGCCGCAGCACCCATAACGCGGTGCGAGCGGATTGGCTGATCGCCAGCGACTTCGGAATCATCTCGCCCAGCACGATGTGCAGATAGGTCATGGACGTGATCGCGATGACCACTGCCACGCCGTGCGCAGTCAGCCAGGCACCCAGGCCAGTGAAGCCAGCCGCAACCATCCAAGCCTCGAAATACATCGCCAGCTTGTGTTCGCCGTACATGCCCAGCCCCAGACTGGCGAAGGTGATGCCAAGCTGGGCGGTGGCGACATAGCGGTCGAGCAGCACCGGATTATCGAGAATCCGGACGATGCGAGCCGCGCCGGACTCGCCTTTCGCAGCGCGCGCATGCATGGCCGGCCGCGAGGTCGCGATGATCGCAAACTCGGCCGCAACGAACAGGCCATTGAGCAAGACCAGCACCAGCACGACCAGCAGCACGAAACCGAGTTCAGCCATGCCGGCGCTCTCCCTCGGCAGCTGATGCGCAGATGACTGATTCGATCGCCGATCCCTGCATCCGCTCGACCGTCATATGCCAGCCATCCAGCTCCAGTTGCCGCCCCTCAGAGGGCACCACATCGAGACGGGCCAGGATGATGCCGGCCAGGGTTTCGGCCTTCTCCTGCGCCGGTTCGACCGGCTCGCCCTGAAGTCGGCTCCAGACATGGAAGTCTTCGGCCGGCATCCGCCCGAGCAGGCGCCAGCGACCGTCTTCGAGCTTTTGCGGCTGGTCGTCGCTGGCTGCCTTGAACTCGTCGGAGATCTCACCCAGCAGTTCGCTGACCAGATCCTGCAGCGTCACCAGCCCTTCGATATCGCCAAACTCGCTGACCACCAGGGCCAGCCGCGCCCGCTGCAGACGAAGCTGTTGCAGCACCCGCTCGGCAGACAGGCCTCTGGGGATCCGCAACACCGGCCGAAGCAGGTCAGAAACGTCATCGAGCGAGCCATCGCGCGCCAGATGCGCGGCCAGATCCTTGACGTGGAGGATGCCCTGGACGTCTTCCAGGCTGCCGCGCCAGGCAACCAGGCGAGTGTAGGGCGAGCCCAGCACCAATTCGAACCATTCTTGCGAGGGTTGCGCCAGGTCGATGCCGACGATGTCCCGCCTCGGCACCATGAGCTGCCGCGCACTGCGGCGGGACAGGCGCAAGCCCGCTTTCAGACGCTCGCTCTCGATCGCTCCGATGGCCCCGTCGTCGACACTCTCGCCCAGCAGCATCTCGATCTCTTCGGGCGAATGCACATGGTGGTGACCACGCGCGTGGTCGGCCCCGAGCAGCCGCAGCACCATGTTGCCGCTGCCGTTCAGGAAGCGGATGAAGGGCGTGAACAGCAGCAGCGACCACTTCATCGGCAAATAGGTGTACATCGCGGTGCGAACCGGGAACTGCAGCGCGACGGTCTTGGGGATCAGCTCACCGAACACCACCTGCAACGAGGTAAGACCCACCAGCACAACAATGGCCGCAAGGCCGAAGGCGGTCAGGCTGTCCATTCCCAGCGCACCCTGCAGCCAGGTTCCCAGCGCCACGCCCACCGCCGCCTGGCCAAAAGCGCCGAGGACCAGGCTGGAGACCGTGATGCCGATCTGGCAGGCCGCGATGTAGTTGTCCAGCCGCTTGGTTTCGCGCACGATCGGCAGCACCGAGCGCGCCAGCCAGCTGCCTTCGGCGGCAAACTGCTCGACCCGACTGACCCGCGCACCGACGACCGCAAACTCGGCCGCCACGTAGAGCGCGTTGAACATGATCAACAGCACGACGGTCCCGATCATCCAGCTCATGAGCGGGCGCTTCGATCGGCAAGGCAGGCGGATTCTGACTGGCGCTTTCGATAGCGCAAGCCTTTCGATCGTTCAGCGGGCTCAGTGGCTGACATGCAGCAAGGCTGTGTCCTGAAGGCCGTTGATTGTCGCATGAACAACAATGCCGAAGCTGGGCGATCCGACATCGATGACCAGCGCCGCTGTAGGTAGACTGGACCGGACGACTCGGAGAAGGTGATGAGCAGACACTGGTGGCTGGGATGGCTGATCCTTTGCGCGGCGCCGGCGCTGGCTCTCAGCGGCCAGATCAGCCGGATCGAGATCGAAGGCAACACCACCACGCGCGACGCCGTGATCCTGCGCGAACTGAGCCTTGCCGTCGGCGATGCCGCCGATCCGGAAGCGCTGGAAGCCACTCGCCAGGCGATTCTGGATCTGGGCCTGTTTCGTGAGGTCAGCATGACCACGATCAGCGAGGAGGACGGCCTGGTGCTGCGAATCAGCGTCCGTGAGAAGCGCTTTCTGCTGCCGCTACCACGGCTGGACGCCAGCTCGGATGATGACTACAGCTACGGCGCGCAGCTGCGCTGGAGCAATGTCGGCGGCCGCAACCATCGTCTCGACGCCTACATCCAGCAAAGCCGCTTCAAGAACGAGAATGACCGCGATCGGGAAGAGCTGTGGCGGGTCAGCTACGTCGCGCCCTATCTGTTCAACGAGCGCGACGGCCTGGCCGTCAGTGTGGAACAGCTGGACCGGCGTAATCCGGCCGGCTTTGAGGAGCACTTCGACCGTCTTGCGATCAGTCTGCAGCGCGACCTGCGCCACGATCGACCGCGTACCGGATGGCAGCTGGGCGCGGGCGTGTTGTGGGAACGCCAGGACACTAGCGGCGCGAGCGCGCCGGCCGCCGACGGCACAGCGACCGCGCTGCTGCTGTCGGCGCGCCTTGATGATCAGCGTTTCCATGTCTACAGCGAAACCGGCACGCGCTTGGACCTGCTGCTGCAAGGTGCCCGGCGCGACTGGGCTTCGGACTACAGCTACGGCCTGTGGAACGCCCGCTACGTCAACGCCTGGCAGTATCGCGAGCGCGAGCATGAGAACCTGCGGCTGATCCTCGCCGCCGGCAGCCGCGCTGGCGGTCCGGACAGCCGCGACCAGTACTCGCTCGGCGGGTCCGGCACTCTGCGCGGCTACGATTCCGATTTCCTTGAGGGCGATCGCTACTACTACGGCGCGATCGAGTACCTGCGGCCGATCCGCTGGGACTGGCTGCGCCTGCTGGCACTGCTCGAAGTCGGCGGCGTCGACGACGACCAGGCCGGTCAGCGCAGCGGCGAGCCCTATGCCAATCTTGCCCTCGGGGTGCGGGTCCGGCTGACCTGGTTTGTCGACGTGGAGATCGAAGCCGGCATCGCCTACCCGCTGCGCGGCGGCGACGGCGCGCGATTCTTTGCTGGCGGCAACTGAGCAGACGGTCTGGTTGGCCTGGCTGGCAGTCCGCATCACCAAACCTTGCCAGGTGACTCGGACTACCAGGGATCCCCTGGACTAGCCCGGGCTAGAACACCGCCTCGGTCAGCTCGCCAGCGCGAACCACTACCTGCTCGATCACCCGCGGCTGGGGGGCGATCGTCTCCACGCGATAGTTGCCTGCCGGCAAGATCACCGGCGCCCCGCCAATGATGCCCTGAGCCACGACCTTGCGCTGCCGATCCAGGACCCGAAAGGGACCGGAGATGACGCTGCGCAGGGAACGCGCCAGTTGCTCGGCCGAAGCGGCGTCGAAGTAGCTGCCGCCACCCAGTTCGGCCCAGTCCTGGAAGGTGGATTTGAGCTCGGGATCGTCGATCGCAAAGCCGACGATGGACAGCTGCACGTCCAGACCCTGATTGCGCAACTGCTTGATTACCTGTGCCGGATCACCATCGCAGGTCTCTTCACCGTCGGTGACCAGCACGACTGTCCGGGGGCCGGTGGCGCCGGCCAGATCGGAAGGCACCTTGGCCAGGGAGTCGGCAATTGGCGTCTTCGCCAGGTTCATTGCATCGATCTTCGCTATGGTCGCCGCCGCCGCGTCCCGATTCAGCGCCTGCAGCGGAATTTCCAGATCGGTGCGGCATTGATCGGCCACCTTGTGACCAAACACGCGCAGCGCGAAAGCGGTCTGCTCAGGCAGATGATTGCGAACCAGATCCTCCAGCACCTTGCGTGCGATCTCGATCCGGCGCACGCCGTCCACCCGCTGCAGCATGCTACCCGACGCGTCCAGTATCAGCTCCACCGCGCCACCCCCGCCGGCGGCGGCACCGGCAAGCTGGCCTTCGCGCTCGAACACCACCGACAATCGACCGGCCGGCTCAACCTCGATCGCGCGCCGTGCCAGCACCTGTCCACTTTGCGCAGTACGGTAGCGCAACTCATAGCTGCCGTTGTTGGCAGGCAGCTTCAGATCGAGCGGGTTCTTTGCGTTCAGTATGACCGCGTGAGTCAAGGCCTTGGCGGCATTGTCGGCATCCAGCTCGAAGACCCCGACCCGGTCGTAGTTGTTGCCCGGACCTTCCCAGCGCACTTCAATCAAGGTACCGGCGGTTGCTCGCTCCGGCGCGTCCAGACTGGCCGCCACTGCGCTGATGTGGATCGGTCGGCTCGCCAGCACCTGAGCGCTGCGTGCGGTCTGATAACGCAGCTCAAACGCGCCGGCCTGCTCCGGCAAGCGCATCGGCACCGGGTTCTGTTTGCTCACGATGGAGGCACTGGCCACTGCCTTGCCGTCGGCGGGCGCACCGACCGGATGCAGACTGATCACGTCGTACGAATTGCCAGGCCCCTCCCAACGGATCTGGATGCTTTCACCCACCTGTGCCTGCTCCGGCGCCTGCAGCGAGGCGGCAACGCCAAACAGGCTGATCGCCCGCGTCGCCAGGACGCGCCCGGATTGGCGGGTGACATAGCGCAGCTCATGCTCACCCAGCAGCTCTGGCAGATTCATCCGCAGCGGACTCTTGCCCAGCACGGTCGCACTGGCAAGCGCCTTGGCACCAGCCGGCGCACCCACCGAGTGCAGTTCGATCCGCTCATAGCTGTTGCCCGGCCCGGTCCAGGCGATATCGATCGGCGAGCCCATCTGCGCGCGCTCGGGTGCCTGCAGCGTGGTCTTCACATCAACGACTTCGATGGCCGCGCGACCAATGACCGCCTTGGCACTGCGCGAGTAGTAACGCAGTTGATACTGCCCGGGCTCGTCCGGCATCACCACCTCGACCGGATTGCGCCCGCTGATGATGCTGGCGGAATTGAGCGCCTTGGCATCATCGGCAGCGGCCGGCAAATCGACCGTGACCAGATCGTACTGCTCGCCCGGCCCCTCCCAGCGTACCGCCAGCTTGGCGCCAATGGTTGCGGGTGATTCGAATTGGAGGGACGCGGCCTGGGCATGAACCGCGCTGTGACCTGCAGAAAGCAACAGGAGCAGCGCAGCGAAGGCAGGTTTGCAGGACATGGCGAAGACCAATCGTGAGTTCGAGGCAACCTTGCAGAATCGGTGCGGTGCAGTCAAATCGGGGCACGGCGACGGCTGCGAATCGAACTGACATTTCGGAGTTCCACTGGAGGTTCCAGTGCCATGGGCCCTCGCATTCATGCAGATACTCCACAACATCAGCTTGCTCCGCACGCGACAACAACGCCCCTCAGGCCCGTGCCAGCCGCTGCAGCGCCCAGGCCTCGCCGATACGCCATTGCATCGCCGCGATCAGCGCATGCATCAGGAGCAAGCGCTTGTCGCTTTGCGGGTCTTGCTGTTTGGCCGCCAGCGCGGCATCGATACCGTGCGCATGATGGATCCTCAGCAATTGCACACTGCGCTCTTCGCGGGTCAGCAGGCGACCCACCGGCTCATGCCCGAGCGCGCGCACCATCCCCTCGGCCACCGACCAGGTCGACCACGGGTTCTGACCGGTCACCAGCCAGCCATCGACGACGCTGTGATCCAGATACATCGGTCCTTCCAGAAATTGGCCTGCCTCTGCCGCGAGCGCATCCTGCAGCAGAAAGCCGAGCCGCTGGCGCGCGTCCTCGGCGAGGAACAGTTCCTCGGCATTGCTGAAGCCGGTCACCCGCCGCCCCTGCAACAGCGGCCGGCCATCGCTCAGCGTCACGCCGAGCAAGGCCGCCGGGCCATGGCAGACCGCACCGACGACACCGCGCGGAGCGATTCCGCGCAGGATGCGGGCGATTTCCGGATTGTTCGGGAAGTCGAACATCGTGCCCTTGCCGCCGGCGAAATAGACCGCCTCGTAGCGCGCCGGATCGACCTCGGCCAGGGCGATGCTGGCACGCAGGCGGGACTGCGCAAACGGATCATTGAGGAAAGCATGGTCGGCTTCGATGAGATCGTCATCGCGCACCATCGGCGGCTCGCCACCGAGCGGGCTGGCAATGTCCACCGCATAACCGTTGTGGACGAACACCCACCAGGCACGCGAGAGCTCGGTCAGCTCGTAGCCGCTGCGCTTGCCGTTGGCGAGTCGATCGGTGCTGGTGACCACGATCAGGATCCGTCCGCGGTCCGTCTCGGCGACCGAGTCAAAGCCCAGATCCGCGCTCGTGGCAGCCGTGTTGACGACCGCTTCGGCGTCCAGATCCAGGCTGTGCACATATCCCCAGGCCGCCAGTGCCAGCAGCGACGATCCGATCAGCAAACTTGCGACCCCACGCTTGATCCATTTCCACATTGCGACTGCTCCAGCCAGACGCCCTCGGCGCCGATGCCGGGCAGTGTCGGGTTGGCGGATCAACTGGGGATCAAATGAGCAGTTCCAGTGGCCCGTTCCAGTGGCCAGTTCGGTTGAGAGCGAGAGCCAGAGCGAGAGCCAGAGTCAGAGCCAGAGTCAGAGCCAGAGCCAGAGCCAGAACCAGAGCCAGAGCCAGAGCCAGAGCCAGAACCAGAGCCAGAGCGAGAGCGAGAGCCAGAGCCAGAGCCAGAGCCAGAGCATCGCGAGCAAGCTCCCTCCTACAAGAGCAAGAGCAAGGGCAAGAGCAAAAGCAAGGGCAAGGGCAAGGGCAAAAGCAAGAGCAAGAGCAAGAGCAAGAGCAAGCCGGAGCATCGCCATTTGAAGCCTGTTTCACATCCGCAGCAGGAAGCTGTGAAGCCGTCTCCGGACCAGCCCGGATAGACTGCGGGAGTCCGCGCTCCCTTACCCCTGTCCACCAACTCAGTTGCCCATCCCATGCCTGCCGCTCCGCTCCGGGTACTCCTGATGGAAGACCATCTGCCGCTGCGCAACGCGCTGGCCGGGGTTTTCGAGGCGCATGGGATGGTCGCTGATTACGCGGCCGATGGGCGCCGCGGAGTTCAGCTGGCGCTGGCTGATCCGCCGGATGTGCTGATCCTCGACGTCGGACTGCCGGGGCTGGATGGTCTGGCCGTGTGCCGGCAACTGCGGGCCGACGCGGATCGGCATGTTCCGATCCTGCTGCTGACCGCGCGCGATACGCTGGTCGACAAGCTGGCTGGTTTCGCCGCCGGCGCCGATGACTATCTGGTCAAGCCCTTCGCCAATGACGAACTGATCGCCCGCTGCCTGGCGCTGTCGCAGCGGCATCGCGTCGGCAGCGATTACCGCTTGCAGATCGGCTCGCTCTGCATCGACCGCAGAACGTCCACCGCCACGCGCCAGGGTCGGCCACTGGAACTGCAGCGGATGCCCTGGCAGATCCTGCTTGCGCTGGCCGAAGCCTGGCCGCGAGCGCTGACCCGCAGTGAACTGCTACGTCTGCTCTGGCCGGACGAGATCCCGCCCTCGGACCCGCTGCGGTCGCACCTGTATCTGCTCCGGCAGACGCTAGACCGACCGTTTGCGCAACCGATGCTGATCACCGTCCACGGCGTCGGCTTTCGCCTCGACGGCAACGCATGAGCAGGTCGAACGCGAAGCCGGCTCGCGGTCTGCAGCAACGCTTGATGCTTGCCTTCGCCGTCTATGCGCTCGGTCTGATGGCCTTGTTCACCCTCTACGCGCTGGCCTTTGCCTACACGGTCGAGGACGCCTATCTGGTCGAGGGACTCAAGCAGGAGGAAGCGCGCCAGCGCGCGCACTTCCTGCAGCACGGCGACTGGCTGCGAGCGGAAGATCCGAACACGCTGCTGGCGCCGGATCCAACACATTTTCCGGCCGAGCTGCGGGCAGCCTTTCAGCGTGATCCGCAACGGCGTGAGTTTGCCGCCGAGCCCGATTCTGCTGTTGGGGGGCAATCCGGCGCCACCTTGCTGCTACCGCTGATCGAGCGGGTGATCATCGAGCAATCCAGCCTGCACTCTCACCGGCATCTTGACCTGGCCGTCGAAGTGCCGGCCGATACGAAGGTGGCACTGGCCGAGAACGTGGTGCAGATCCTGCTCGCCAACCTGATCGGCAATGCTTTCGCCCACGGCGATCGGGACGGCCGTCTGGCTGATGCGGATATCCAGATCGAGCTGCGGCAGTCCAGGCTTTGGATCAGCAATCGCGCCCGGGTGCCGCTGCCCGGCGAGGCCTTTGAAGCGTTCCGGAAAGGGGCTCGCAGCACCGGCTTCGGCCTGGGTCTTGCGATCGTGCGTCGGCTGTGCGATCGCCATCGCATCGACCTGCGCATCGAGCACCACGAAGGCGTGACGACGGCGAGTTTTCCCGTGGGTTAGGGTCAAGGGCTGAGATGTCTGGCAAGCAGCCGAGCCACCGCCGAGGGATCAGGAGCCACCGACCTGGCTGAGCCTTGGCCATGCCATGGCCAGGCCCAGCGCATGGACCGACCCAAGCAGCAGGCAGATGCCGGAGCTGATGACCCAGAACGTCATGCTGTTGTCGGGGAACACCTTCATCAGCGGCCAGAAGGCCAGTCCGCGGGCCAGGTAGACCAGCGTCACGCCGACCAGAACGGTCCTGAGCAGCGGCAGACGATAGCCAAAGCCCGCCGCGGACAGGGCGTAGAAGGACCACACGAACAGCACGGTGGCAATGCCCAGGGTCATGACCGTGGGCCGCCAGTGGCCGGCATCGGCCATTCGCGCCATCGCTTCGCCAGCACCGAGCGCCCTGTACCAACTGCCGCCAAAGGCAATGCAGCCCAGGTGCAGCAAGGCCGCCAGCGCCGAACCGACCGAACCCAGCAAAAGCAATACCGAACCGGAAGCTGCCATGGTGTCCTCGGGAAAGTCTCGAGTGCAAGTATGCCTTGCTGCCAGAGCTCTGGCCCGGCTATTTCGGTGAAGCTGCGACGGCAGATGCTACCGGCTTTGGTCAAAGCGGGGACGCTGTGGCGCGGCCAGCTGTCGTTCCATGGGTCATTGGTCTGTAGTTCCGGTCGACTGACGCTGCATCCACGCCCGCAGTTGCAGTGCACGGGCATCGCCGTCCTCGGCCAGACCCGCCAACACCCCGGCACGGTCGGCTGCGGAGCGATTCTGGCTCAGTTTGAACTTGGCCTCGACCCGCTCGATCTGCAGCTCCAGCCCGACAATCGCGGGGTACTGCGCGTCGCGATAGGCCTGCGGCGCGTCGGAGATGTGCCAGGGCTGCGCGCGTTGTGCCTCGTGGCGATCGGTCAGCGTGCCGAGGAAAGCCTCCAGCCAGACCGGATCATGAATGAAGCGCAGGCGTCCATTGACGTGCACGACAGCGTAGTTCCAGGTCGGCACGACCTTGCCATCCTCCTGCTTGGACGGATACCAGCTCGGTGACACATAACCTTCGCCAGCGTGGAAGATCGCCAGCGCTGGCAGTTCAGACCTGGATCTGGCCTGGACGCCTTCGATGCTGCCAGGCAACTGCCAGATCCGGTTGGCTCGGGCGACGTGCCCCTGCAGACTACCGGTCAGCCCTTCGCCGAACCACAGCATCGGCAAATGATTGGCCTCAAGCCCCTGTTGACCGTGCAGGACCAGCGTGGCCAAAGGAAATCGATCGACCAACATCCGGATCAGTTCGGGCCGATGCTCTTGAAAGTGCTTCGGGTTGTACATCGGGCTGCGCGCAAACCGCCTGCAGTAGGGACCGCGCCATTGTCGCAGGGAAATGTACGGAGGGCGCTCACGGCTCAGGCGCAATCGGCTCGCCCGCGCAAATCCTGATACTCCGGCGGCTGCAGGCCGGTCGCCGCCACCTGCCTGAGTTGCTCGCAAGCTGTCGGCAGATCGCCAATATGCAGCGCCACCTCGGCCGACAGCAGGCGACTGCCGACATCCTGACGCAGGGCCAGATTGCGCCTGGCCAGCTCGACAGCCCGCTCGGTCTGCCCGATCTCCAGATAGAACTCCGCTGCGTGCTGGGCATAGGCGTCAGGATGGCGTTCGAGCAGGGCGCGGTAGCCCTGTTCGGCCTGCATCTGCAGAGACTGCGCCAGGGCGGCGTTGCCGGCGAGTTCTTCCAGTCCCGCGAGCGCGGCCAGGAACTCGGCATTGCCGGTCTGTTCGATGACCTCGGCGTACAGCGCGCGGGCCTCCTCGAAACGGCCCAATTCGGTCAGGCATTCGGCCAGGTGCTCGGTGGCCAGGTAGTACTGCGGCAATCGATCCCGCGCCGCGCTGAAGAAGCGTGCCGCCTGTTCGATCTCCCCGAAACGCAGCAAGGCAATACCCTGCTGGGTGTGCAACCAGGCCAGCGGGTAGGGTCCGACATCGCGGTAGTGGGTTTGCGCTTCGAAGTACAAGCGACTGGCCAGATCCAGATCGCCCTGCAGCACCGCCGCATTGGCGCGTGCAGCCAGCTGATAGATATCTGCCGGCGGATTCTCGCCGGGACGCTCGAAGGCTGCCCCGAGATCGTCGTAGCGCCCAAGCGCAAGATCGATCTCATCGCGCAGGATCGACAGCAGCGAGGCGCTCACCTCCGACTCCAGAACGCCGGCAAGTGCCTCCTTCGCCTCGCCAAATCGATGGAACAGCGCCAACCAGTGGGCATGAGCCAATTGCAGCGAACCGTGCTCGGGGTGCGCGGCCACCTGCGCGGCCAGCACCGCACCGGCAGCCTCGGCGTCGGCCAACACACCGCGAATCCGGTAGCGATGAGTCAGGCTCAGCGCCAGTGCCTGCGCCAGATCGGGATCTGGTTGACTGTCATGGCTGCGCTGCAGCTGCGCGATGCGCGCATCGAGATTGTCCAGATAGATGCTCGCCGAAGTGGTCGGCAGCTGTTGCCGGGTCGCGGGCCAGTTGGGCAGGTACAGCACCAGCGGCAAGGGCCGCGTGCCGACCCGGTCGATCACCGCTTCGGACTCAGCAACGGCGAGCGACTCAGTCGGCGTCTGCACGGCCGTGCTGCTGCACGCACCCAGCCAGAAAGCCAGAAACGCCCAGCAGCCGGTCCGTACTCTGCGCGAAGGCCCCAGTACGAAGTCACTCATGATCACACTCGCCGGGCTATTGCGGCGGGCCCATGAATGGGAACTGCGCCAGCACCACGCTATCGAAGTCGACGAAATCACTGACCCCTGGCCCGACCAGGGCGCCGAGGGTGTCGTCGATGACATCACGCTCCAGTGTCCGTCCGCCGCACTGCCCGGCCACACCCAGTTCGACCGCAAGATAAGCATCGCAGTCAGGCACGGACACGTCGATCACCAGCCGGTCGTCGACCAGCACCGCGGCCAGGGTTTCGGGCGGCAGCAAGGCGTTGCCCACGACGCCATCGAGGGTGTCCAGCGCGGCAATGTTGTTCTGCATCTCGGTCTGGAACAACGGTGCCCAGGTGTCTGGGTCGCTGGCACGGTTGTAGGCGTCCTTCAATCCGGTATTGGCGAGCAGGTCAATCAGCGCGGTATTGACGCCGGGCCGCCCCATCCGGTCGATCTGACCCCGATCGAGGAACTGGCAGTCCAGCCCGGCGATGTTGGTCAGGCGGGTCAGCGGCAACTCGCCGCTGCCGTATTCGGGCAGGATCGAGGCATAGCTGAGTTGCGCGGTATTGCAATCGGAGAACACGAAAGTCAGCGTGCCCCACTCCTGCAACTGCACCGCATCACCGAAGGTCGGCGGAAAACTGCCGCCGCTGGTGGAAAATACGGTGAGGGTCGCGGTGTCGCCATCGAAGGGGCCATCGCCGACCAGATAGAGTTGCTGGCCCGCCTGCCCGCCATCGACAGGTGGCGTGTAGACATCCCAGCTGGCCACGAAGCGCTCACTGCCGTCGGGCAGGCGCGTGACATGCACGAAGAAGCCATGGCGCGGATTGGCCGGGTCGTACCAGGCACCGGTAATGGCCCCGCTGATGCCATCGCCGAACAGCCGTTCGGAGTTGGCCCAGAAGGTCAGGACCGGACTTTCGCCCTCGCCAACCAGGCGCGAGGTCTGCACCCCCAGCACGATCGCCAACGTATTGAAGGTACCGAAGGAATTGAAGCCAGGATCGGTAAAGGCCGGCACCAGGGTGGCCCGCGTCTGGTTGAAGGCGGGCCCATCGAAGAAGAACGGGTCATCGCGCAGGCCGCTGAACACCCGCATGCCGTCGCCCATCACCTCACCCCCGACTTGGCCGCGCACAAACAGCTTGTTCGGCCCGCCGCAGAGGATCTCCTCGCCCTCGTCGATGAATTCGCAGCTGATGTTCTTCGCCACACTGCCGCTGTTGATGAAGAAGTTGTACTTCACCGCGTCGGAGAAGCGGGCACCGTTCGGCGCGTCCGGAATGACCGTCAGGATCAGTATCAGCTCGCCCGGATCGTTCGGATTGACGAAGGCATAGATGTCGTTGATGTCGGCAGTGGGGTCCTGCTGGACCTTGGGGGCATCGTTGTGATCGGCTGCGAAAGCCGACGGTGCTGCGAGCAGCAGGAGCGTTGCAAAGCAGGCAAGAATGCGCATGAACTGAGTCTCCCTTTGATCGTCCAATGCATTACGCGACCGAGATCACGTTTGGATGCATTCTGGGAGGCCCAGTCTCTACCCTTGGGCCCAGCAGTTCAAGTATCAAACCGAGCAGCCCGTCATGGCGGCGCAACGCCAGGTGCCAGGAGCAGGCCGCGATTGATCGGGCCGACCTGCCAGTGGGGCCGACCAGTCAGTGCGTTGAGCAAGCTTCACATCTGCACTCAGCGCCGCACATCAAAAGTCCCCCGGCCAACGAATGCGGCCACGTCAGCGGCGCTCACCAGGTTGAAGTCGCCCGGTCCGGCCGGCGGCGAACGACTCGATCATGAAATATCAAGCCAACCCCAAGTCTGGGGTAGGCAGATGGGCGCCCAGTGGCGCAGCATGCACTTCGGGCCGATGTTTGCGGCAATTTGCCACTGCACAGGGAAGGGCCATGGTGAGCGTACTGGTGGTCGAGGATGAACCGCGTACTCGCGACCGCCTCGCGGCGATCATTGTCGCGCATCCAGATCTGCAGTTGCTGGCTCAGGCGGGCAGCCTGCGCGAAGCGCGCCTGGCGCTTGAGATCGGCTCACCGCAGGTGCTGCTGCTTGATCTGGGACTACCCGACGGCAGCGGACTGAGCCTGCTCGAGGAACTGCGCGCCGAAGGCAGGGACGTCGGCGTGCTGGTCATTTCAGTACTTGGCGATGAATCGAGCGTACTGCGGGCGATCGAGCGCGGTGCCGGCGGTTATCTGTTGAAGGACGCCGCCGATGCCGAGGTGGTCGCCGCCATCAACCAGTTGCTCGCCGGGGGCGCTCCACTGAGCCCCAGCATCGCGGTCCATTTGATGCGTCGTCTGCAAGTCCCACCGCGCGGCGCTGCCGCGGCTGATTTCGGCCTCAATGCGCGCGAGTTGGAGTTGCTCAAGTTGATCGCCAAAGGATTGAGCTACGAAGAAGTCGCCCAGCTGATGGGATTGCGCTACAACACGATCACCTCCTACGCGAAGGAGTTGTACCGCAAGCTGCAGGTGCATTCGCGTGCCGAAGCGGTGTTCGAGGCGCAGCAACTCGGACTGGTAGGCGCCCGTTGAGTGGGTCTGCTGCCACGCTGGCGTTGGCGCAGATTGCGCCGCCCGGAAACTTCATCGGAACGCTGACCCGATCGGGCCAGTGGTGGCTGGCGCCGGTGCTCGCGCTGCTGTTGTTGAGCCTGCGCAGCGGGCCGGACCTGGAGTCGTGGCGCATCACCACAGCGCAGCGCAGTGAATGTGGTCAGACCGAGGCGCTGCAAGTGCAGCGCCTGCCCATGTTCACCTACGGGCAGGACTGTATCTTGCTGCGCGCCCATCAGGAGCTGGTCGCGCAGCAACTGCAGGGACAGGCCTTGGTCCTGAGCGGCTTCGGGCGCGATGTCCGGATCTGGGTCAATGGCTTGCTGCTGCGCGAGTTCGATCCGGTCAGCAGCTTTGACTCGGCCTCGATTCCGCTGTTTTTGCCGTTGCCCGCCGGGATGCTCAAGCCGGGCGATAACGAGATCCTGTTCCAGTTGCGCAGCGGCAGCAGCCGTTTTGACCGCAGTTCTCTGGGCAGTCTGCTGCTGGGCCCTGCGGACGTGCTGCAACCGGCCGTGCAACGCAGCTTGCTGATCGGCGCCCACGGAGCGCAGCTGTCGGTCGTCGTTGCGCTGGCGATTTTGCTGATGGCCATGCCCATTGCCTGGTCGCAGCCGACCGACCGCAGCTACCGCTGGTTCGTGGCCGCGCTCCTGGGTAGCCAGGTCTACGTCTGGAACATGGCCTGGCCGATCCGTCCGCTGCCCTCGACCCTCTGGTTTCTGGTCGCGCATGCCGGTCTGGCCAGCGCCCTGTGGGCCATATCGCACCACGCGCTGAGCGGCAGTAGTGCGTTCAGCTGGTACCGTCACCGCTTCGACGGGCTTGCCCTGCTCGGCGCCGTTGGCCTGTTACTGGGGACCTTCGCCCAGTCCTACCAGTTGGCCACCATTGGCCTCGTACTGTTCCGCGTGAGCCTGCTGACCCAGTTGCTGGTGCTGGCCACGTTCTGGTGGCGCGATTCGGCGGACCCGCTCGGGCGCTGGCTCGCCGGGGCTGCCCTGCTCTGCCTGGTCCTCGGCGTCGCCGACAGTCTGCGGGTATGGGGCTACAGCAGTGCCGCCCTGACTCCCTACGTCCTGCATTGGGGGATTCTGTACATCCTTGCCTTACTGCTGGTCGGCCAGCTCAAACGCGTGCTCACCGCGTTGGCGAGCGCCGAGCGGTCGCAGGAGGTTCTGGCGGCGGCACTGCAGCAGCGCAGCGAGCAGCTACAAGTCGAGTTCGAGCTGCGGCAAAAGGCCGAGCACGCACGATCACTGGCCGAAGAACGCCAACGCATCATGCGCGACATGCATGATGGCGTAGGCGGTCAGCTGGTCGCGCTTATCGGTCAAACTGAAAACGGTCCCATCGACGCCGAGTCGCTCAAGCCGCAGCTGCGCCGCAGCCTTGACGATCTGCGCCTCATGATCGATTCGCTGGACGACGCCTGCGGCGACCTCGGCGTGGCGCTGGGAATGCTTCGCCAGCGGCTCCAGCCAGGCTTGCAGGGACTGCCGCTGCGTACGTCATGGCAGACCGCCGATCTCCCCGACCTCGCTCCCTGCCCACCTGATCAGGTTTTGCAGGTAATGCGCATCGTGCAGGAGGCCATTACCAACGCCATCAAGCACGCCAACTGTCGCGAACTGCTGATTTCGGCGCGCTGGACAGAAGGCTGGCTGGAACTGACCGTCAGCGACGACGGCGTCGGACTGGCCGCAGATGCCGCGCCGGGGCGCGGGTTGCCGAGCATGCGCCAGCGCGCCGCGGCCATCGGCGCGGACCTGAGCTTCGATGCGCTGCAGCAGGGAACGCGTATGCGGTTGCTGTTGGCGGTAGCTCGCGCGGGCAGCAAGAACCCGGATCAGCCCGGTGCGTAGCCCGGACAATTCCAGGCGCGCAGGAGCGGCAGCCAGCCGGTTGCCGCAACGGACACGGCGGCGTGATTCAGACAGGCGTCAATCAAATCGAGCAGGGGTACGTCCAGTCCGGCGTCGCGCACGCGCCGCAGCTCTGCCAGCAGTCGGAGGCGGAGATCCGCATCACCCTGTGCGGCGGTGACCCAAGCCGACAAGCCCATGTCCAGTCGCCACAGATCGAGCTTCGGCGTCTCGCCTAGCGGCTCCGTGGTCCCCATTTGACGGCTCCACTGCGAGACAGCCACTGCGGGATCGGTCGGCGTGCATTTTGAATCGCCCAGCATTGGACACAAGTCGTTCTGCAGCGCTACAACCCAGTCGCGATTGACGCCGCTGCCGACGGTCTCCAGACGCGCCCGCGCCAGTTCAAAATGGCCCTGATGGGCAAGCAGCAACGCGGCCATGAACTGACCCATCGGACCGGCGCCGGGGTCTGCCAGAAATCGCTCACAGGCATCCTCGATACCGCCCAGGCAGGCCGCCTCGCCGAGGCTGAGCCAGACCGAAACCAGGGTGGGATCGAGCTGCTGGGCTCGTTCCAGCCAGGGCTGGGCTTCGCGTGGACGGCCATCGTAGAGCAGCGCATTGCCGAGCCAGAGTGAGACCGTGGCATCGCCAGGATCGAGCGCCGCCGCTCGGGCCAGTTGCGGCGCCGCATCGCTATAGCGCTCCTGGTTCATGTAGTACAAACCGCGCGCGGCCAGTGCCATCCCCAGGTCCGGGGCAATCGCCAGCGCCGCATTGATCGCGGCGTCGGCCCGCTGCAGGGCCTGATCCAGGCTCACCAGACCATATTCAAAGGCCAGCATCTGGGCCGCGGCGTGATAGGCGTGCGCTTGCGCGAAGGCCGGCACGGCCTGACTCAGCGCTTCCAGTTCCGCCGCTGCGTGGCCCACGTCCTCGGCGGTGCGCCGCTTGAGTCGG
This sequence comes from Lysobacterales bacterium, assembly GCA_036722245.1. Classification (GTDB taxonomy): domain Bacteria; phylum Pseudomonadota; class Gammaproteobacteria; order Xanthomonadales; family SZUA-5; genus JAWLAT01. Next base: position 1,295 of record DAIMJK010000007.1, on the reverse strand, counting down.
GCCACAGCGACCAGAAAGCGCTGCATCTGCTGCTCGTCGAGAGCAGCCTCGAGTTCTGGCTTTGCCGGCGGCGCTTGCAACTGGCTGCCTACCCACCAGGCCGCTTCGGCACTCCAGTCGCGCCGGGCATCGCGCGGTTGCACCAACTGCTCCACCCGCTGCGATGGCTCATGGCAGGCGCGCAGGAGCAGGCTGGTCAGCGCACTGGTGGCGGTCAGTTCGCGCGCGATACGCAGTTCATGGGTCACTTCCTGATCACGCGCACAGCCTGCCGGATCAATCTGCACCGACACCTCGGGCAGTGCGCGCAATCGCGCCACCAACAATGCGCTCAGGCCTTCGATCGCCAGTTCGGCATCGATCTCGCCGGCCAGAGCGGCCGGCGGCACCAGCACCAGCGACACCTCTGGGGGCTCCGCCGGAGCGCAGGCCAGCACGAAGGCGCCAAGCAAACAGACCCCCAGCAAGCGCCACTGGGCCTGTCCGGGCGACGTCAGACCAGGACCAGATCGACCAACGGCTATGTGCATCGTGACGGCACGCTCCAGACCTGCCGGCCGCCAGTATCGCGGCAAACGCGACGGATTGCAGCAGCCGGCCGGCCAATTTTCGGACCCGACGCATACCCCTGTTTCGGGGTACCGCTGCCGGCCTCGTGTTAGCGACCATTGCGCGCACCCCGGCACCACCCCAGGAGTTCTACATGCGCAGCCGCCGCAAGTCCCTTGGCCTACTCGCGCTGATCGTCGCGGTGGCAACAGCCACCGCGCAGGCGGCCACCTTCGTGGTCGACACCACCTCCGACAACCTGGCCCTCAGCGCCTGCACGGCCGCGCCTGCGGACTGCTCGCTGCGCGGCGCGATCAGTCGGGCAAATGCCGTTGCGGACGCAGATGTGATCGCCTTCGATATCCCGACCAGCGAGCCAGGCTGCGATGCGGTCAGCGGCATCTGCCGGATCACGGTGGGCGCCGACTTCGCCGGCATCACCCAGCCCCTGACCATCGACGGCTACACCCAGCCAGGTGCTCTGCCGAACACGATTCCCGCACCCGGCGCCAACAACGCCCAGCTCAAGGTCGAGATTGCCGGCACAATCGGGTTCAACTCACACCGGCTCTTCCCAGTCAACGCGCCAGTCGAGTTCGAACTCTCCGGTGTGGCCATCTTCCTGCCCAGCGCCGGCCTGTTCGGCGGCACTGCAAATAGCCTCCATCGCATTCACGGCAACTGGTTCGGAGTCACTGCGGCTGCGGCCATCCCCAGCTACAACGGAGCTGGCAGTGTGTTCGCTC
>DAIMJK010000006.1:19509-26930 GCA_036722245.1 Lysobacterales bacterium | reverse complement strand
CGCACGGGACCCGTTCGCGCCGGTGGCCGCGTCGACCGCTGACATCGAGCATGTTGACCTTGAGAACGGCCGCCAGCGCGGCCGAGTCTGTGCGGGAGCGGCCCAGCGCGAGCTACTTCGCGCCGGATCGGCTGCAGCATGATCCCCAGCGGCATCAGGTGCCGTATGTGCCGGTGTAAGGGGCGTTGCACTGCGCGCCCTCCCTCACTGGAGATGCATCATGTTTCGGACTGTCCTGTTGACCACCCTCGGCGTCATCGCGCTGGCAGCTCCGGCAATGGCCGGAATGCCCGTCAACACCATTGTCGTGACCACCACCGCCGATGGCCTCAACGCAGCCGATGGCGCCTGTTCGCTGCGGGAGGCCCTGCGCAATGCCAACAGCGGCAGCGCTTTCAGCCTGCTGGTTGGCGAGTGCCCGGCGGGATCGAACGTACTGACGGATGAGATCGTCCTGAGCAATGGTCAGACCTATATGCTCACCGTGCCAGGTCCGGCTGATGATCAGGGTGATCTGGACGTGTATGCGGCCGACGTGGAGCTTGACCTGCGCATCGTCGGGGTGGGTGGTGGCCCCCGAGCCGTCATTCAGCAGACCATCCCCGGTGAGCGCATCATGGAGATCCACGGCGCGAAAGTGGAGTTGGAGCAGGTGTTCTTGAGGGGCGGGAACGTGGATGGCGCCGGTGGGGCCATTCGCAACGCTTTCGGCAGGCTCAGAATCAGGAGCAGCAATCTGGCCTTCAACCGCGCAAACACCGGCGGCGCGATCTACAGCAGCGGCTTTCTGCGGCTTGAGTTTGTGACGATGGTACAAAATGAGGCCACCCTCATCGGCGGCGGTGCCATCACCATTTCCTCCGATGGTGCAGACCCGGCGGAGCTCGAGGTGTTTGCCGGCGTCTTCCAGAGCAATACGGCACCCAACGGTGGCGCGATCTTCAACAGCGGTGGCGCGCTGGATATTCGCCAGGACGCGGCGTTCTCGTTGAATGCTGCGACGGCCCCCTTTGCCGATGGTGGCCAGGGTGGCGGGGTGATCTTTTCCGACGACCATGTCGCCATCAGCATCGTTGGCAGCAGCTTCGCGGCGAACGAGAGTGCGTCCTTCGGTGGCGCGATTCGGGCCACGGGTGGTCCCGACTTGTTGATCAGCGACAGCAACTTCATCGGCAACAGTGCCGCCAGTCCTGGCGGTGCCATATATCTGCAGGAAGCCCCCGGCAGAGTCACGATCGTTGGAGGCCTGTTCGAGAACAACACCTCCATGGTTTCCGGGGGTGCCATTCGGGCGCAGCGCGTTACCGCCACCGATACGCGCTTCGAAGGGAATCAGGCCATGGATGGAGCAGGTGGCGCAATTCGCGCTTTTGAACTGGTCAACCTGGTTGGGGTGGCGTTGATTGGCAACAGTGCGGCGGGCTCGGGCGGGGCCGTCTCTACCAACAGCGGCATAGTGGCCTCCGCCGAAGTCACGGGTAACTTTGCTCAGACCAACGGCGGCGGTGTCTCGGCAGTCCTCGGCATGGTCAGCGCCGATAGCCTTTTCGTTGCCAATACCGCCAATGGCGACGGTGGCGGATTTCATGTTCCTTCGGGTGGCACGAACAACAGCACCCTTGGCCGCAACCTGTTCTTCGACAATCAGGCCGGTGGCAATGGCGGGGCCATTTTCATGGGGCGAAACATGAATCTCGCCAACACCACACTCAGCGGCAACAGGGCCGGCAATGGGGGTGGTCTCTACATCACCGAGACCGGTACGGTCACCGCTACCAACATCACGCTGGCCTTCAATCTGATCGGCCAGGATCTGTACAAGTTTGGTGATCTGATCCTCAAGAACAGCATCCTCGGCACGCCCGGCCAGACCAGCTGCACGATGGGCCTGGACAACCCGCTGATTCAGTCGCAGGGCCACAACATAAGCACCGACAGTCTGTGCTTCGGACTCACCCAGCCCGGAGATCAGGTCGTGGCCAATGCGATGCTGGATGCGCTGGCGAACTATGGCGGGAGCACCATGACTCATGCATTGTTGCCGGGTAGTCCGGCCATCAATGCGGCAGATGTGGCCGCGTGCACGGCCGATCCAGTGCTGTCGGTCGATCAGCGCCAGGCTCAGCGCCCCTTCGGCGGTGGCTGTGACGTCGGGGCCCATGAACAGGGCGCTCCATTGCCCGATGAGCTGTTCGAAAACGGCTTCGAGTGAGCAGATCCGGTCCGCGCCGCGATGGCCCGCGACCTGGAAGGCAGCGACTACACCTCCATCCAGCCACGCATCCGAGAGACCCGGAACAGGGCGTGGCGAGACGGTCCAGGCAAGCGCGTGTAACGGCCGAGCAGACATGCGCCTAGGCCAGCGCGGTTCAGCCGGGCGCGAACGCCGTGGAGCAGCTATCGGCAGACGGTTGGCCGGGCTCAGACCCCGGCGTGGCTTTGCGTCAGCCTTGGCGCGTCCGTGGCGGGTCTCGCATTGAGCGGGTCTCGCTGACCGCTATCGCGGCGGCGGGGGTGGTGCCATGGGTGGCGGCATCGGGGGTGGCGGTGGCATCGCGCCGTGACTGGCTGTTGCAGGTGCTTTCTCGGCCCGCATCCGGCCGACGATCAGCGCAACCGCGACGATGCCGGCCAGGATCAGGACCAGCATCAACGGTCGGACGGCGATCCAGGACAGCACGATCGTGGTGAGGGCGAAGACCATCGCGATCAGGAAGCTCAGCCACTTGCCGATCATGCCGACTACACGCCCCACGCCGGGGATGAAGGAGACCACCGATACCAGCGGCTGGAAGCACATGCCCAGACCGATCCACATCGCCGCGAAGCCCGCTGCGCGTATCGCCCAGCCGAACATGTTGTTGCGTGACTGGGCCGACTCGAACATCGTCGGTGCGGTCACATTGCCGCGCTCGACCAGCATCACGTCGGTCTTGCGGCTGCTGGTCCACGGTACCAGCACCTTGCCCTGTTGCTGGCCGACCAGGCTCATTGCACCTTCCGGCAGCACCTCGAAGCTGATCCGCAGATCGCCGATCGCCGGGCTCTCCAGACTGCCCCGTCCCTTGAACCAGGTATTGCCCCGGCCCCGCCAGCCATCGCTGCGCAGCGCCGGAGGCACGGCTGCTTCGGCGACCGGTGCCAGGCCGCCAGCCTTGCGGATCTGGCCCTCGCTGATCGCAAAATCACCCAGGCGAGCGTCGCCGGCAACGAAGTCGTCACTGCTGAACGGCGGTGGCGGCGGGTTGGCGTGGTTGCTGCCATCGTGGAAGCGGCTGGAGTCGATGTGGCGCTCCGACCACTTCTGCTGATAGCTGTAGCGAGTCTGGTCGTCCTGCTTGCTGCGCTTTTCGTCCCATTGGTACATCTCGACCGTGCGCTGCAGCCGCAACACGTCGTAACCGATCTGGAACACCGGATCCTTGACCCCGCTGGTCGTGCTGACATTGCCCGCAATATGAATCAGCTGACCTTCCAGCTCCGTCAGTGGTCGTGCCTCCACGCTGCGGACCAGTTCGGCGCCTTCCTTCAGGCCCATCCGGACCTTGTAGACATTGTTCTCGTTCCAGGCCAGCAGGGGAATGGCAGCGATGAACATGGCGATACCAAACAGGAACCCGCCAAAGGAGTTCTTGACCCGTGTGAAATAGCCCGCCATGTTGCATCCCCCGATGTCTGATGATGATCCCTACGCGAACAAACGCGCTTCCCTGGATCACTCTGGTCGTCCCCGAGGCCGCCGCTGCGCGGTAGGCCCGGTCCTCCGTCTGGTCAATGGCGCTGTTGGCCTCAGGCGTCCGCCATCACCAGCACCGAGCGCGCTTCCAGGCGCCACTCCACCTGCGAACCTTCGATGCTGTCCGGATCCTCTCCGGCGTCCTCGGCCATGTGCCTGGCCTGCGCCTCGGTCATTTCCTTGCGCTCGAAGCGGCCCAGTACCAACGCCTTGCCGGCGATGTCCTTGGGCAGGAAGAAGGCGTGGTCACCAAACTTGACCCGAACCGCCTGATCACCATCGATCAGCATCATCCAGCAACCCTTGGTCTGGCAGACCTGACCGATCTTGCCGCTGAGCAACTGCCATGGTTCATCGGCCTCGCTGTCGCCCGCAATCTCGCGCGCATTCATCGCCGTGGCCAGTTCCACTGGCTCCATACCAGCAGGCATTGCCTCGCCGTAGACCGCGTGGCCACCGAGGATCTGCACGGGCTGGGACGGGATGGTCTCGCTGTCAGCCGAGGTTTGATCGGCATGCAAGGAGAAGCTGGACAGGAGCAACAGGGCGGACAAGGCAATCGAGCGCATCGGGCGGTTCCTGAGTGTTCGGGAGTGTGAGGAGCGAACGATACTCAGTTCACGCACGAGGGCAAGTCTCGGGGGCAGCATTCGGGGCCGATTGGATCTGGCGCGTCCGGTCGGTAGTGTTGGTTCAGGGCCCAGGGCTCAGGGCCCAGGGCCCAGAAGGGTCAAGAGCAGGGGCTCTTCTGGGCCCTGAGCCCTGGGCCCTCAAACGCCAAGATCAGAGCGCAAGCCAGGATTCCGTCCGAACAGTCGTTTCTCGGGCGGTCATCGGACCTCCGCCTTCCCCACATCCTGCCAACGCGGATCGCTGGCGGCCTCGACCGTGTTCTGCTGCCGGTTCCAGACCACCACATGCATGTTGCCCCAATCGCGCTCGTTGGGTGAGATCACGTGGCCCATCTCGCCCAGCGCCGCGGTGCTTGCGGCATCGAGTGCATCCGGCTCGGCCGAGACCACGTCTGGCAGATACTGGTGATGAATGCGGCGTCGCGCCACGGCGTCGGCGGCGCTGCCGCCGTCCACCAGGGTCAGCGCGCCCTGCAGCACCATCGTGATGATCCGGCTGCCACCCGGCGTGCCGATGACGATGCTGCGTTCCGGTCCAAGCAGGAAGCTTGGCGTCATCGACGACAGCGGCCGCTTGCCCGGCGCGATCGCGTTGGCGTCCTCGCCGACCAGGCCATAGGCATTCGGTACACCAGCCTTGAGCGAGAAGTCGTCCATCTCGTTGTTCAGCAGCACGCCGGTGCCCGGCGGCATGAAGGCGCTGCCATAAGGCAGATTGACGCTGAGGGTGGCGGCGACCAGATTGCCTTCGGTGTCGATGATCGAGAAATGGGTCGTGTCCTCACCGACTGGTTCGCTGTCGATGCCGGGGAGGCTGGCGCTGGGGGTGGCCTGGTCGAGCCGGATCGAGGCGCGCAGGCCGGCTGCGTAATACGGGTGCAGCAGCATCTCGGTCGGCACCTCGACGAAGTCCGGATCGCCCAGGTACAGGGCACGGTCTCGGTAGGCACGCCGCATCGCCTCGATCAGCAGATGGGTGCCGGTGAGGCCCTGGCGCTGCTCGCGCGGATAGCCGTCGAGGATGTTGAAAATGGTAGCCAGCGCGACCCCGCCCGAGGACGGCGGGCTGGCGGTGACGACCTCATAGGCGCCGTAACGGGTGCGCAACGGGGCGCGCTCGACGATCTTGTAGTTGGCCAGATCCTGAAGCTGCCAGACGCCACCGGCGGCGCGAGTGCCTTCGACCAGTGCGGCAGCCGTCTCGCCGGCATAGAAACCGGCGTGACCGTGCTCGGCAAGGCGCTCCAGCGTGCGCGCCAGATCAGGCTGAGTGATCAGATCGCCGATCTGGGGCGACTGCCCGTCGCGCAGGAACACCGCCGCGGCGGCCGGCGAGGTGGCGATGGTCTTCACCCGCCAGCCCATCATCGTGTGGTTCTTGCGGCCGAAGGGAAAGCCCTCGCGGGCCAGCTTGATTGCCGGCGCCAAAGATTGCGCCAGGGGCAGGCGGCCGTAATTCTGCGCCAGATGGACCAGGCCGGCCGGTTGGCCGGGAATGCCGGCGGCGAGTGGGCCATTGATCGAGGCCTCGCGGACCGGCTTGCCATCGGCGTCCAGATACATGTCGCGGGTCGCCTGAATCGGTGCGGTTTCGCGCGCATCGACCATCAGCTGGCGATTGTCCTTCGCCACATGCAGCAGAAAGAAGCCGCCGCCGCCGAAGCCCGAGCTTTCTGGCTCCACCACGCCCAGCACCGCGGCGATCGCCACGGTGGCGTCGAAAGCGTTGCCGCCGGCAGCCAGGATCTGGTGACCGGCGTCGGTCGCCAGCGCATTGGCGCTGGCGATTCCAGCCTGCGGTGGAGTCGGCGCGGTTTCTGCGATGGTCGCCGACGCCAGCAGCGCAGCGAGCAGAATCATCGGGCTCAGTATCAGGCGGGGCAGCATCAGGCAGTTTCCTCGGCTTGCAGACGTTCGGCCTTGGCGGCAAGTTCCGCGCGGCTTTCCGGCTGGGTGGGGTCGACGAAGATGCACTCGACCGGACAGACCTCGACACACTGCGGTTCATCGAAATGGCCGACACACTCGGTGCAGCGGACCGCCTCGATCTCGTAGATGCGCTGGCCAAAGCGTATCGCCCGGTTCGGGCAGACCGGTTCACAGACGTCACAATTGACGCATTGATCGGTGATGTACAGGGCCATGCAGCAACCTGGTGGCGGGATCAGGCTGCGCGGGAGTTCGCAACCGGTGAATAGCACACCAGTATAGCGGTGGATCTGGATCGGGGCAGTCAACCGTCTCGGCGGGGTGCGATTCGGGCTGATGTTGCGCAGCTGGCTCACGAAAACGAGGGCCCAGCGCTCAGGGCCCAGAAGGTCAAGAGCCGCTGCGAGGCCTGGAGCAGCGAACCAACGGCCCGTCTGGTTCTGAACTGGGCCCTGGGCCCCGAGCCCTGGGCCCTTGTCTCATTCCCACCCAAGCTGCCGCGCCCATCCGCGACAGCCTCGGGATTCGGAGCTCAATCAGCGCGTCGAATGAAACACGTAATTCGCGCCCCACGGCTCGATGGCCGCCTTGGCGCGCTCACCGTCCTCCGGGGTGCCGACGAAAAGCACCGTCACGTCGGCCAGCTTGCCCTCCTGGACGTCGGCGAAACCTGACATGACGACATCGGCCGCCAGCGAAGAGTTGCCGCCGAAGGCGAGGAAGGTGCCCTTGGCGATGCCGGTGGACAGGAAGGTGGAGGTGTTGTCGATCATTCGCTCGGTTCGTTCCTCATCCTGCCCGAAAGCGGCGAAGGTCACGTACAGGCGGGCGCTCTGGCCGGCCGGGACATAGGACTTGACGACATTGGACAGATAGGACTTCCAGGCATCATTGTCTTCATTGCCCGGGGGCATCATGGAGGCCGTCGTTTCAGTCTGGACGTCCTGCGCTTCCTTCTGGCAGGCGATCAGGACAAAGGCGGTCAGGGCAGCGAGCAGGGCGGCGGAGGCGGCACGGAACATGAGGTAGATCCTCGAGGCTGGGCGTCGATCGCAACGCGGTTGGTGACGATGTTCACGAAATAGACAGGTAAGCGCAAGTTCTGGTACATCAAAAGCGAATCT
>DAIMJK010000006.1:0-19499 GCA_036722245.1 Lysobacterales bacterium | reverse complement strand
TTCGGGCGATCTCGGATGTCTCGTCTCCTTGATCAGATGTCCATGGTGGCTGCGTTCGCGCTACAGTCACGGTCCCGCAACCCCCCAAAGACTAGCCGATGCTCATTGCAACTTTTGAAACCGCGCGTGGCCCGATACGGGTTGAACTGTACCCCGACAAGACGCCGCTGACGGTCGCGAACTTCGTCAACCTGGCCCGGCGCGGCTTCTATGATGGGCTGACCTTTCATCGCGTCATGGCCGATTTCATGATCCAGGGCGGATGTCCGGAGGGCAGCGGTCGCGGCGGCCCGGGCTATCGCTTCGAGGACGAATGCCGGCCGGACCTGCGTCACGACGAACCGGGCGTGCTGTCGATGGCCAATGCCGGCCCCGGCACCAACGGCAGTCAGTTCTTCATTACCCACGTCCCCTGCCCGTGGCTGGATGGCAAGCATACGGTGTTCGGCAAGGTGCTGGGCGCCGAGGACCAGGCCGTCGTCAATGCGATCCGGCAGGGTGAACGGATCAGTCGCGTGCGGATCGAGGGTGATGCTGATGCCGCGGTGGCGGCAAGGGCCGATCGAATCGCGCAGTGGAATGTCGCGCTCGATCGCCGCGCCTGAGGGGCCCAGCGTACCAATACCGAGAAGTCCGGCCACGGGATTGTATCGGCCGTGAGGTTCCGCGGCAGTCTGCGGTCGCTCCCATGCGCCGCGACCGGCCGATTGCAACGACAGGATCACACAGCCACAGCACACTGGCGTCTGGCCCGGCTCATCGCCGACGCGATGGCGTGGTCTGTTCATGGTGGCCCGGGCGAGATTCCTCGCTGACAGGGTGAGAGATTCGTCGCCTTGAGGACAGTTCCACGAATGAAGCCGTCTGGAGCACTCGTGGAATTGGACAAGACAACTGGCTATGACGCGGATCAATTGCTGGCCGGCCTGGGAGACGACCAGTTGTTGCTGGGCCTTGAATTGCTGCGCTACACCAGCTCGCCCGACCGGGATCGCTTCGAACTGCTGCCGGCAGGCGGCCGACGTTGGTCGCTGCGTTGGGCGGCCGAGCTGCCGGAGTGGCGGCTGGCCCTGATCGAGGGCGCTGGACTGGGCGAGCGCGGTCAGGCCTGGTTGCTACTGCACGATCGCAAGGGGTCGCCAAGGCGGCTGGAAGACTGGCTCTCCTGGCTGCGGATCGAAAGCCCACAGGCGCCGATGGTGCCGTGGCCTTACGGGCGGCTGGACCCGCGGGCGCGCGTCGGGCGCAACTATCTTTCAATCATTCGCCAGATCGATGATCTCAGGGATGCCCGCTTGCGGCTGCTGGAGGCCATGCTGTCGCTGAGCGCAATCGGGTCATTGACCGTCGTCGGCCACGGCCGTGCGGGCGCACTTGCCAGCGTGCTTGCGCCGTGGCTGGAGGCGCAGATGAATCGGACCGGCCGCTTGCGCCATCGGGTCATCAGCTTCGGTGCGCCGGCCGCCGGTGACTGGGCCTTCGCCGACTCACTCGACACACACTATGGAGCGGCGCAGGGACGCTGTCTGAATCGACTCGATCCGATGCCCTACTGCTGGGGTGGCCTGGGCTGGCTGGCAGGCAGCTATGCCGACGGCCCGACCTTGCCCACGGCCTTGCGCCATGCCCTGATCGAACTGGCCGACCAGCTGCAGAACCGTCAGTTGCAGTTTGCCCAGCCGCGCGGAGGCGTGGTCCTCGAGTCGCAGCTGGCGCGCGGGCTCAACTGGATCGGCAACGCCAGTTGGCAGCATGAACTGGCCCGCTACGAAGCGTTGCTGCAGACACGCCGCAAGCTGGCAAGGCCGTCAACGGTGCCGATGGATATGGTGGGGTGAAAGCGCCGGCAGTGGTTGGGAGCTGACGTGGTGTTGATGGATCCGAGGGCTCAGGGCTCAGGGCCCAGGGCCCAGGGCCCAGTCCAGAACCAATGCTGGCAGGCTCGGAGCGGCTCTTGCCCTGCTGTGCCCTGGGCCCTGAAACCCCGCTGACCTTCTCAACCTCCAGTTTGGCTCGCTTCTACAAGAAGTCGGCCACAGTTCGCTATCCTCAGCGATTCCCAACTCTTCGAGCCCGCTGCATGCCCTTGAGCCTTGCCCAGGCGCGTCGTCTGCACCTTGCCGCGCAGGGTCTGCTGCGGATGCCGACGCGGCGGGCACGGCGGCCGGATGTGGCGGCCATGGTCGGGAAGCTGCAGCTGCTGCAGATCGACACCATTCACGTCGTTGCGCGCAGCCCCTATCTGGTTCTGTACAGCCGGCTGGGCGCCTACCCGCAGTTGTGGCTGGAGGACAGTCTTGCGAGTGGCGAGATCGGTGAAAGCTGGGCGCACGAGGCCTGTTTCGTGCCGGCCGAGGCGCTACCGCTGCACCGCCGCCACGTGATCGAGCGCAGCGGCCATTGGGCGAGCCGAATGGCGCAACGCTGTCAGGCAAAGTCCGGTTTCGAGATGGCGGCGCTGCTGGAACGAATCCGGCTTGAAGGGGCATTGCGATCGGTCGACTTCGTCGCCGCTGCGCCGAACCAGGCGGGCTGGTGGGGATGGAAGCCGGAGAAGCGCTGGCTGGAAGCCTGTTTCCTGCGGGGTGAGTTGATGGTTGCGCGGCGCGAGCGCTTCCAGCGTGTATACGATCTGCCCGAGCGGGTGCTGCGCTCAGCCGACTTGCGCGCCGCCTGGCAGCGGCCGCCAGCGGCTGAGCAGGTTCGCCGCGCCTTCATCGAACGTGCCCTGATCGCACTGGGCGTCGCCCGAGCTGAATGGCTGGCCGACTACTTTCGACTGGAGCCGAAGGTCAGCGAAGCCGAGCTGCGCGAGAGTCTGCCGGCCGAATCCCTGATCGAAACCCGCATCGCCGGGCTGGATGGTCCGTTCTTCGTTCATGCGGAACATCGTGAATTGCTGGAGCGGGCCGGTCAGGGAGCCTTGCGCAGCAATCGCTGCGTGCCGCTGTCCCCTTTCGATCCGGTCGTCTGGGATCGCAAGCGGGCGCTCGAGTTGTTCGACTTCGATTATCGGCTGGAGTGCTATCTGCCGGCGGCCAAGCGGCGTTACGGATACTTTGTGCTGCCGCTGCTGCAGGGTGGCGAACTGATCGGTCGGCTCGATGCCAAGGCGCATCGACGCGAAGGCGTGTTCGAGATCCGCCAGTTCCATCTGCAGCGCGATGTTGCTCCCCGCCCGCAGCAACTCGACCAGGTGGCTCGGGCGCTGCACGCAATTGCCGCCTGGCATCGCACCCCGCGCGTGGAGTTCAATCACATCGACCAGACGCAATGGCGGCGCAAGCTGCCCGATGCCGTCGCCGCGCTGTAGCGAGGGGGTGAAGTCGCCCGGCGACCTCGAACTGCCCGTTTTTCCCTGACCCCTCAGCTCAGAGGGTCAGCGTGCCAGATGAATCGGTGAACTCGCCACCAGCACACCGTCCTCGTCGGTGTAGACCCAATCGCCGGGGATGATCGTCGCGCCGGCCAGATGCAGCGCCAGATCGAAGGCACCACCGTGCAGGCCTTTCTCGCTCTTGCGCGGGTGACTGCCGAGCGCATGGATCGCGATGGCTGCCTGCGACAACTCGGCCAGATCGCGGACGTAGCCGTGGACCAGCAGCCCGGCCCAACGGTTGCGCACGGCGATCTCGGCCAGATTGCCTCCCACCAGCGCGCAGCGTGCCGAACCGCCACCATCGACGATCAGCACCTGACCGTCGCCGGGCTCCTCCAGCACCCTTCGCACCAGCGCGTTGTCCTCATAGACCTTCAGCGTGCGGGCCCGGCCGTGACAGCGGATCTTGCCGCCAAAGCTGCGGAACACCGGCTCCAGGCAGCGTGCGTCGGGATGAGCGTCACTCAGATCGGCAGTGGTGAAGTTCATGGCTGTTGCGGTTCGCTGACGGTTTCGGACGATTCTTGCGCCGCAGCCCCGGACCCGGGCTCCTCCGACACTGCCGCTCCAGACTCAGCCGCCAGACTGCGATCGATCGCCATCCGCAACTGCGCCGCCCAATGCGGGGCGATGCGCGCCGCCTTGCCAGCGTGGCTGGTCGGGGCAGTCAGGTAGCGCCGGTCCGGTTCACTCTGATTGGCCTGCATGTCATACAGCAGATGGCCGTCGGGGCCGACCAGATACAGCCGCGGGGTTGCGACCGCGCCCCAGCTGGCGGCCAGTTCGTCGCCCTCGAGCTCGGTGACGAAGTCATAACCCTGTGCGTCGAGCATCTTTTGTGCATCGTCTGGCTCGTCTTCCCGGAAACTGATCGCCAGAACTTCAAGCCGCTGCGGCGAGTACTCGTCCAGGATGCTCTGCAAATGCGGCATCAGCGCCTTGCAGTACGGACACCAGCTGGCCCAGAACAGCACCACGATCGGTCGCCCGGTCGCGACCTCGACCAGATCGCGACCATCGGACAGGCTCAGCGGCGGGACCGGCTCGTCCACGATGAACTCGATCTGGCAGAAGGCCGGCGTCGTGGTCAGAGCGGTGAGGAGGATCAGCAGGCTGTAGAGCAACTGGCGCATACGGTCTCCTTGGCATGGCGACAAAAGGTCTGACCTAGTGGCATCCGGCCAGACACGAGCGGACCGGACCGAAGCCGGACTGCTTGCGCCGGCCCACCCAGGTCGGACCACGCAGGTCACAAGCATAGCGCGCGTTGGCGCCGGTCAACCAAGTGGTGCATGCTGCGTTGGTAGTGCTCAATTGAGCCAGTGGGGAGGTGAAATGAATACGGCAAGGCGCGCATTGCTGGAACGGATGCTCGGCCAGAGCGGGGGGGGGATGGTCAAGGCGGCCATGGCCCTGCCCGAACCCGAGGAGCTGGTCTTGCTGCTCAACCGCAGCAGCTTCGGTATCCGGCCGCAGGAACTGGCGCTGGCGCAGCAGATGGGCTTCGATGGCTGGCTCGAACTGCAACTCAGCCCCGAGCAGATCGATGTCAGCGAGTTGGAGACCGCACTGAGCCGGCTGCTGCCCACGCTGTCGATGAGCAATGCGCAACTGATCCAGCATGCGCAGGCAAACCAGAATGCCTTTCAGAGTCTGCTCGAGTTGCGCACCGCCACGCTGGCCAGGCAGATCTACAGCGGCAGGCAGCTGTTTGAAACGATGGTGGAGTTCTGGAGCAACCACTTCTCGGTCGAACACGTCAGCGGTCCGATCCGCCAGTTCAAGACCACGGACGATCGGCTGATTCGCGAACATGCGCTGGGGCGCTTCGGCGATCTGCTCAACGCCAACGCGCGCAGCCCGGCGATGTTGTTCTATCTGGACAACTACGCCAACGTCGCCAGCGGGCCGAACGAGAACTACTCGCGTGAACTGCTGGAATTGCACACGCTGGGGGTCAACGGCGGCTACACCGAAGAGGACGTCAAGGAGGTGGCGCGGGCCTTCACCGGCTGGACCATCAATATCCGCGGTGACTACAACTTCGTGTTTGCCGGCATCAACCATGACTTCGCCGCCAAGCGCGTGCTCGGTATCGACCTGCCGGCCGGTCAGGGCATCGAGGACGGTCAGCAGTTGCTGGACATGCTCGCCTTGCATCCTTCAACGGCGCAGTTCATCGCGACCAAGCTGGTGCGCCGCTTTGTCGATGACGCGCCACCGGCGACGCTGGTCGAGGCGGTCGCGCAGAGCTTCCTGGCCAGCGGCGGCGAGACTCGAGCGATGCTGCGCACGATCTTCCATTCGGCCGAGTTCAAGGCCAGCGCCGACCGCAAGGTCAAGCGGCCGGCCGAATACATCATGGGCGCGCTGCGCACGCTCGGGGTCGAAGTCCAGGGCAGCAACCCGTATCGCCAGGTCAATGCCTACCTGCAGCAACTCGGCCAACTGCCGTTCATGTGGCCGGCGCCCAATGGCTATCCGGACGTGCAGACCTACTGGATCAATACCACCGCCTGGCTCAGCCGCTGGAACTACGCCTTTGCGCTGGTTGAAGGCCAACTGGGTGCCGGCATCCGGATCGACACTCTGGCACTGGCCGGCGATGCGCGCCAACCGGCCGCTCTGGTGGACCGGCTGACCGCGCTGATCGTCAAGCGGCCGTTGCTGGCAGACGACCGGCAGACGTTGATCGAACTGGCCGCGGGCGGTGCGCCGCTGGCCCTGCCGCTGGACCCGCGCACCTTGCAGCTACGGGTGCAGGAACTGACCGCCTTGCTGCTGGCCAGTCCGTATTTCCATTTCCGCTGAGCGAGGAACGGTCATGCAAACCATGCTGCGTCACCAGACCGATCAGGGCATCGACCGCCGCGGCTTCTGCCGTTTGCTGGGCGTCGGCGCCGGTGCGTTACCCCTGCTGGGCAGCCGGCTGGGCTGGGCCGCCGAGGGCGACGCCAGCCGCGACACCCTGCTGGTGATCTTCCAGCGCGGAGCGATGGATGGCCTCAACGCGGTCGTACCCTACAACGAGCCGAATTACTATGCGCGCCGGCCGACGCTGGCGATCCCGGCGCCGGCCAGCGACGGCGGCGCAATTGATCTGAACGGTCAGTTCGGCCTGCATCCGGCGCTGGCGCCATTGAAGGCGCTGTACGACAGTGGCGATCTTGCGCTGGTCCACGCGACCGGTCTGACCACTCCCAGCCGCTCGCACTTCGACGCCCAGGATTTCATGGAGCGGGCCTGGCTCAGCCAGGGCGGGGTGTTCGATGGCTGGCTGAACCGCTATCTGGCTACCCTCGGGGAAGGCGGCACCTTCCAGGCGGTGGGCATGGGGACCGCCGTGTCGCGTTCCCTCAGCGGTTCGGCACCGGTGGTCGGTATGTCGGGCATCGACGGCTTCGGCATCGTCTCCGAATCACGCCGTGCCAGCGCGCTGGAGGCCGTGCTGCAGGCCAGCTTCGATGGCGCCAGTTTCGTCGACAGCACTGGCCAACGGGCCTTTGCCGCGGTCGATGAACTCAAGAACAGTCCCGCGGCCAGTCTGGGTATCGCCAATGATGCGGCCTACCCGGAGGGCGGCTTCGGCCAGCGTTTGCGCGATCTGGCGGCGCTGATCAAGTCCGGGATCGGGGTCAAGGTGGCCACGCTCGACATCGGCGGCTGGGACCATCACAACAACCAGGCGCAGGCCTTGCCGCCGCTGCTCGATGAACTGGCGCGCGGGTTGCTGGCCTTCCACACCGATATGGGCGCGGCGATGGCCAACGTCAGCGTCGTGGTCATGACGGAGTTCGGCCGCCGACTGGTCGAGAACGCCTCCAGAGGCACCGATCACGGCCGCGGCGGGGTCATCTTCGCACTCGGCGGCGGTGTGCAGGGCGGCCAGGTCCATACCGACTGGCCCGGGCTGGACGATGCGGAGCTGGAAAGCGGCGACTTGCGGGTGACGATCGACTACCGCTCGGTGCTGGCGGAAATGCTTGCCATGCGAGCGGGAGTGAGCGACTTCTCCGCCATCTTCCCGGGCTGGGAAGGCATGCCGACCAGCGGGCTGTACCGGCCGCGCGGTTGAGCGCAGTTGCAGTTTCGGGAAGGGGCGGAATGGAACCCCGAGTTGTACTCGGGCAGTGCTTGAACCGTCGCAACCCTTCCGAGACAGCAACGAAAAAGGGCCGATCAATCGGCCCTTTTCTGTGTGACGCTTGCCTGCAGGATCAACGCTGACGCGCCTTGAAACGCGGGTTGCTCTTGCAGATCACGAACACCTTGCCACGACGGCGGACCACGCGACAGTCGCGATGCCGGGACTTGGCGGACTTGAGCGAGGACAGCACCTTCATGGCTCAGGACTCCGTAGTAAAGCCGGGAAGTGTAGCGGGTGGGGGCGGGAGGGGCAATAGTCTGCTTGTTTCGCGGGTTCAGGGTGGCTGTTGTGATGCAGCGCTGCCGTTGCGAGGGCCCAGGGCCCAGGGCTCAGTCCCGATCCTTCTGCCACAAGACCATCACCCGGCCCGGGTGTAATCTTCATTCTCGGCAGTCACTGGTTTGGGGAGGGCGCGATGAAGCTGAATGTGAACGGGGTCGAGCATGAGGTCGAGGCGACGCCCGACATGCCGCTGTTGTGGGTGTTGCGTGATCTGCTCGGCATGACCGGGACCAAGTTTGGCTGCGGGATTGCCCAGTGCGGCGCCTGCACCATCCATCTGAATGGCTCCCCGACACGCTCCTGCTCGATTCCGGCGATTGCCGCTGAAGGTGCCTTGATCACCACCATCGAAGGCGTCTCGGGACCTACCGCGACGGCGGTGCGCAAGGCCTGGATCGATCTGGATGTGGTGCAGTGCGGCTACTGCCAGTCCGGCCAGATCATGTCGGCGGTCGCGTTGCTGGAAGAGAATGCGGCGCCGACCGATGCCGAGATCGATGGGGCGATGCGCGGCAACATCTGCCGCTGTGGCACCTATCAGCGCATCCGCGGCGCAATCCATGCGGCCGCGGCCGACCTGGCGTCGACCACGGAGGCTTCGGCATGAGCGCGCCCACTACGCTTTCGCGCCGTCGTTTCATCGTTGCCGGCGGAGCGACCGGTCTGGTCATCGCCTTCAATGTCAGTGTCGGCCGCCGCTTCGCGATCGCCGCGGAGAATCCCGAGGCCGGTCCGCAGGGCGACTCTCCGACAACCCCGCAGGTCGATGCCAATGCCTTCCTGCGCATCGGGACCGACGACTCGGTCAGCGTGCTGCTGGCGCATTCGGAGATGGGGCAGGGCATCTGGACCGCCTTGCCTATGCTGATCGCCGAGGAACTGGAGTGCGACTGGAGCAAGATCCGGGTCGAACACGCGCCGGCCGCGCCGGTGTATGCGCACACCGCCTTCGGCATCCAGGCCACCGGCGGATCGACCACGGTCTGGTCCGAGTTCGATCGTTACCGGCGAGTCGGTGCGATTGCCCGCAGCCTGTTGCTGCAGGCCGCCGCGGCGAAATTCGGCGTACCGCTGGACAGTTGCAAGGCGGAGCAGGGTATCGTCAGTTCTGGCAGCCAGCGCGCGAGCTATGGCGAACTGGCGCAGGCCGCCGCCGCGCTGACCGCCCCTGCGGACGTGACGCTCAAGCCGCGCGAGCAATGGCGCCTGCTCGGCAAGCCGACGGCGCGACTGGACTCGGCCGAGAAGACCGACGGCAGCGCCATCTTCGGTCTGGACGTCACGCTGGAGGATCTTTCCGTCGCCCTGATCGCGCGGCCCCCAGCCTTCGGGGCGAAGCTTGATGGCGTCGACGACGCGGCTGCCAAGGCCGTCCCCGGCGTGCTTGGCGTCTATCGCCTGGAAAACTCGGTGGCGGTGGTCGGCGAGCACTACTGGGCGGCGAAGAAGGGTCGCGATGCCCTGCAGCTGAGCTGGGACGAGACAGCTTCGGCGGATCTGACCAGCGAACGCCTTTGGCAGCAGTATCGCGAACTGGCCGACCAGCCCGGTGCGGTCGCCGCGCAGCAGGGCGACAGCGGCGCGAGCTTCGTCGATGGCAAGGACGCCGATGCGGGGGACATCATCAGCGCCGACTACGAGGTGCCCTTTCTGGCTCACGCAGCGATGGAGCCGCTCAATTGCACGGTCCGTATCGACGCCAGCGGCTGCGACATCTGGACCGGCACCCAGTTTCAGACCCTCGACCAGGCGATCGCGGTCAAGCTGACTGGTTTGCCGGCCGAAAAAGTGCGCGTACATACGACTTTCCTGGGCGGTGGTTTCGGCCGTCGCGCCAATCCGGCCGCCGATTTCGTCGGCGAGGCGGTTCAGGTCGCGATGCAGGCCAAGCGGCCGGTCAAGGTGGTCTGGACCCGTGAGGACGACACGCGCGGGGGCTACTACCGACCGATGTTCCTGCACCGGATGCGCGCCCGGCTCGGTGATGACGGAGCGCCCAGCGCCTTCGAGGACGTGATCGTCGGCCAGAGCATCCTGACCGGCACTGCCTTTGCCGCCATGGTCCAGAACGGCATCGACTCCAGCAGCGTCGAGGGGATTGCGGACTCGCCGTACCTGCCGGCGATCGAACGCTACCGGGTTGGTCTGCACAGCCCCACGCTGGCGGTGCCGGTGCTCTGGTGGCGCTCGGTTGGCCACACCCACACTGCCTTCGCGATGGAGTGCTTCATCGACGAGATGGCGGCGAAGGCCGGGCAGGACCCACTGCTGTACCGGCGCAGACTGCTGGCTCGGGCCAAGGCCGAGCGCATGCTCGGGGTGCTCGACAAGGTGGCGGCCGAGTTCGGCTGGGACCGCTCACTGGCCGATAATCGCGGCAAGGGCCTGGCGGTGCACCACAGCTTTGGCAGCTTTGTTGCCCAGGCCGTCGAAGTCTCCGTGCGCGGACGACGTATCCAGGTCCACCGTGTCCATTGCGCGATCGACTGCGGCATCTACATCAACCCGCTGACGATCGAGGCGCAGATGCAGAGTTCGATCGCCTATGGCTTGTCGGCGGCGTTGCACCAGAGCCTGGACCTGCGCGCCGGCCGGGTGGCGCAATCGAACTTCCACGACTTCCCTTCTCTTCGCCTGGACGAGATGCCTGAAGTGATCGTGCATATCGTCGACAGCGGCGAACGTCCGGGCGGTGTCGGCGAACCGGGAACCCCGCCGATCGTGCCCGCAGTTGCCAACGCGGTGTACAGCGCGACCGGCAAGCGATTGCGGACGCTGCCGCTGAGGGCGTGACTCTCCAGTAAGGGCTGAGGGCTGAGGGGTCGGAAGAGCAGTTCCAGTGGCCTGTTCCAGTTCCAGTGAAGAGCACCTGCAGCGGGGTCGGCGGAGAGCGGTGTGAGTTCCCTGACCCGAACCGGTGCCTGCCGGACCCAGCAAGTGTAGAGATCGCAATCGGCTAGCTGACCTGGGCTAGAGTCTGCGCTTGATCGCACGGATCATCGTGCCGAGCAGCGGGACGTGTTCGAACAGACCCTGGGCAGCATCCCAGTAGTCCTGCTGCAGCACGACCCGGCCGTCGCGATCGAAGCGCAGGTGCGAGATGCCGATCGAATGCGTGTCCTGACCGCGCTTGAAGCGCTTGAAGCGGATCATCATTGACCAGCGCACGTGATAGTCACCGGCGCCGTTGTTGCAGATGTCGTCGATCTCCACTCGGCAGGCTTCCACCGCGGCCGCGCTCTCGCTCAGATAGTGCTTCAGCGCCTCCGCGCCACGGACGGTCTTGAGCGTGTCGTTGAACCACACATCGGCTGCATAGGTCTGCTCCAGCAGCGACTGGACCTTGGCCGGCGAAAAGTCGGCAAAGAAGCGGCGAAACCTCGCCAGAGCGAGGGTTTCGGTTTCCGAACCAGTCGCAAACGGCAGTGGATCGGCAGCTTTGAGTTCGGCAAGGCGGGTGGCGTAGTTCATGGTTGCGGACCGGATCGGGTTGACGGCGCACTGTGCCACAGCGCGCGTGAGGACCCGCGTTTCGTGGTGCAGAGTGTGAGACAAGAACGCGAAAAGAGCAGGTAACCACAAAGGACACAAAGGACACGAAGGAAAGCACTGAGCCGGCAAGTACGGCCGGGCACTGCCGCGATTCCTGAGCGTGTTGGGATCGATTCCGATACCGATACCGATTCAGATCCCGACACCGACCTGATCTCGCTGGCTGCTCTGCTTTCCTTTGTGTCCTTTGTGTCCTTTGTGGTCAATCAGCTCCTGAGCTCTTCCGCCTCGACTAGCGGCAGGAAGCCGAGTCGTAGCGAAGACGCGCTATGCTTGGCCGCCTTGGGTGCCGGACCTTCAGTTCAGGCAGGCACTCGCATCACTGGAGAGCATTCATGGCGCAACAGGCCAATCCCAACAACCCCTTGACCGAGCTTTGGTCACGAATCGAGGCCGGCAGGGCAGGCAATGGCGGCTCGGGTGGGCCCAGACGACCACCGCCGCCCGGTGCCAGGCCGCCGTCGATTCCGGCCCCGTTGGTCGGGATCATCTTTGTCGCCGGTCTGGTCATCTGGGCGGCCCTGAGCAGCTTCTATACGGTCCAGCCGGAACAGCGCGCCGTGGTCAAACGCTTCGGCGAGGTGATCAAGGTTTCCGACCCCGGGTTGCACTTCAAGTTGCCTTTCGGCGTTGATCAGGTCCAGTTCGTGGCCACCGAACGCGTGCTCAAGCAGGAATTCGGTTTCCGTACCGAGAGCGTCGGCGAGCGGACCCAGTACGCCAGTGCCGACTATCCGGACGAGTCCCTGATGCTTTCGGGCGATCTGAACATCATCGATGTGGAATGGGTGGTGCAGTACCGGATCGGCGATCCGATGCTGTTCCTTTACTCGATGCGTGATCCGACCGGCACGCTGCGCGATATCTCCGAGTCGGTCATGCGTCGCGCGGTCGGCAATCGGCTGGGCAGTGAAGTGTTGACCACTGCGCGGGTGGAGATCTCCAACATCGTCCGCGACGAGATCCAGGATGCAATGAAGCTGTATGAAACCGGCATCCAGGTGGTCACGGTGGAGTTGCAGGACGTGGTGCCGCCGCAGGCGGTGCAGCCGGCCTTCAACGAGGTCAACGAGGCGCGTCAGGAACGCGAGCGGATGATCAACGAGGCGACCAAACGCGCCAACCAGGAGATCCCGCGGGCCATGGGCAACGCCAACCGGGTGATTTCGCAGGCCGAAGGCTACGCCACCGAGCGGGTCAATCAGGCGCGCGGCGAGACCGCGCGCTTCAGCTCCATCCTGGTCGAGTATCGCAACGCACCCGAGGTCACTCGCAGCCGCATGTACCTGGAGGCTCTGAACGCCGTTCTGCCGAACATCGGCTCGGTGCTCGTGGTGCAAAAGGGCCAGATGCCGCCGGTGCCATTGCTCAATCTGCGCGATGCGCAACCGCCCAGACAGGAGCCGCAGCCATGAAAATGTTGACCGTTGTTGTAGTTGTCGGCGCCGCCGGCCTGTTCGCCCTCTCCAGCGCCTTGTACCGGATCGACCAGTCCGAGCAGGGCATCATCGTCCAGTTCGGTGAGCCGGTTGGCGATGTGGTCACCGATCCTGGCCTCCACTTCAAGCTGCCCTTTGTGCAGGAAGTGCGCCGCTATGACAAGCGTCTGCTCGATTGGGACGGCGACATCAGCCAGATCCCCACCCTCGGCCGTGAGTTCGTCGTCGTCGACACGACCGCACGCTGGCGAATCAAGGATCCGCTGCAGTTCCTGCGCTCGGTGCGCGACGAGCAGGGTGCGCGCACACGGCTGGACGACATCATCGATTCGACCGTGCGCGACATCGTGTCGGGTACCGATCTGGAAGAGATCGTGCGGTCGCGCGACTGGAGCGTCGATGTCAAGGATCTGGACGAAGAGGCGCTGGTGCGTGAGGACGTTGCGCTGGTCAAGCCCAAGAAGGGGCGAGAGCGACTGGAGCAGGAGATGCTCGCTGCCGCCGGCAGTCGGGTCGAGAACCTCGGTATCGAACTGGCCGATGTGCGGATCAAGCGGATCAACTACATCGACAGCGTCCGGCGCCAGGTGGAAACGCGGATGATCGCCGAGCGCCAGAGCATCGCCGAGCGCTTCCGCTCCGAGGGTCAGGGCAAGAGCCAGGAAATCCTCGGCGAGATGGAGCGCGAACTGCGCACGATCAATTCCGAGGCCGAGCGCCAGGCCGCGGAGATCCGCGGCAAGGCCGATGGCGAGGCGACCCGCATCTACGGTGAGGCTTTCGGGGCCGATCCGGAGTTCTACGCCTTTCTGCGCACGCTCGAGAGCTACAAGTCGATGGGCGAGAACACGACCCTGATGATCGACTCGCAGTCCGAGTTCTTCAGGTATCTGGAATCGACCCGGCGGCGGTAGAGGCGCAAGTCCAGCAAGACGGTCAATCAGTCAGTGGGTTGCGTAAACGGAGGCGCTTGAGGGGTGGCAACCGGGCGAACCGGGCAAAATCCCGGTCCGCGGTCCAGAATGTTGGTATCGACCGCGATCACGGTTGCTGAGCATCCGAAGAATCGGCGATGCAATCGATACTGCCATCGGCGGCCATTCTCAGCAGCGCCGACATACCTAATCGCTCGGCCTGAGGGAGCAAGCCGTTGCCATCAACGGTGGGCAAATCCAACCGAAAGCCGCGTCGGCTCCTACGTCGTTCCACGGCCAGGTTCAATCCCTCGTCGATCAACTCCTTGAGCGTGACGGCATCACTTTGCTGGACCGCACGCACAAGCGCAAGCGTATTGTCTGAAATCTCTACGGTCGTTTTCATGGCACAAGGTTCGCGATATGGGTGACCCATATCGTACATGAACGCGGGTCAGTCTGCCGAATCGCAATCTTCGAGCGCAGGGGCAGCGCACTCCTGCCAGAATTCCGGCCTTTCCATGCCGGGTCGCAGCCGTCATGTTCGGACTTACCCCTGCCACACCCGATCGTGCCCGCATCAGCCTGATCGCCCTGCGCTTGGTGCTTGCGGTCCTGCTGGCGATCCATGGCTGGGCCCGCCTGCTGGCTGGAGGAGTCGCTCCGTTCGGTGACTGGCTGAACCAGCAGGGCCTGCTGATCGGCCCGGTCATCGCCTGGTCGGTCACTATGCTGGAGATCTTCGCCACATTGCTGCTGGCCGTGGGTTGGCAGGTCCGTATGCTCGCCCTGTTGTTCGCCGCGATATATCTGTGTGGCCTGGTCATGGTGCACTGGCCGGCCGGCTGGTTCGTCGTTGGTCTGGGACGCAACGGCATGGAGTACAGCGTGCTGCTGATTGCCTGTCTGCTCGCGCTGGCGTACGCGCATCCACGCAGGCCGGACAGCTGACGTGCGCTGGGTGCGCAAGAGCTAGCTTCGGATTGATTTTCTGTTCCTGCGACCCAGATCGTCTTATGGTATTCAGCACGCGATCGCCTCGGCGACCTACAACTTCGGAGCAGCAACATGGCAGTCACCCTGACCGACAGCGCCGCCACCCGCGTTCGTCAGTACCTCAGCGACCGGGCGATTGGATTCCGCTTTGGCGTGCGCAAGACCGGCTGCAGTGGCTGGGCCTACGAAGTGGGCGAGGCCGATGTGCTGCGCGAGGGCGACCAGATCTTCGAGGATCATGGTTTGCGCATCGTCGTCGATGCCCAGAGCCTGCAACTGGTCGACGGCACCGAGATCGATTTTGCCCGCCGCGGTCTGGGCAGCGAGTTCGTTTTCCACAATCCCAAGGCCACTGCCGCTTGTGGCTGCGGTGAGAGTTTCACCGTGGATGAGCGTTTCGCCGAGTCGGCCTGAGGGCTGGCCAATCTGGCCTGCGCGGCCAGCGCTTATTCAAAACCGTCCTGAAACAGCACGCCGGTAACGAAACCGGTTTCACCCCACAAACCGAGCCAGGCCGCCGGCTGAGCAGCGCTGGCCGTAAAGCCGAGATCGCTCGCCGTGATCAGCCCGTTGGGAGTCAGCAAAGTGCCCTGGTTGGATTCGATCAGGAAGGCTTCCCGACCGGCGCGGCTGGCGATCGCCACGACGCTGCCGCGGCCATTGTTGGCGACGAAACTGGTCCAGTGCACCCGGCTGCTGAAATCTGCTGGTACGACCAGCAGATGCGGGTCGCCACCGGAGTACGGTCCGACCGGTTGACCGGCGACCTGCAGCGTGCCGCGATTGGCCATCGAGGCAAAGGCCCGACCACCCAGGTGCAATCGGCCTGTGCTGTCCAGGCTCATGGCCAGCACCGAGATCGAGTTGCCCTGACCGCTGTTGAGGCGGGTCAGCAGGAACTGGCCACGACGCAGACTGCCATCGCTCGGATCGAGGTCGGCGTAGTAGCTGATGGTCGGACCGCCCAGGTTGGAGGTCTGGTTGTAGGCGTCGAAACCGATGTTGTTGCCCGTGTTGGCCAGATTCTGCGGGTCGCGCAGATACACCGGCACGCCGCCGGCCGACGAACCGGCGAAGTAAAGCACATTGCCGACCAGACGCAGGACCTGGCCGCGGGTGTCGCTGCCGAGGTTTTGCGCCTGTGCTTCGGCCGCACTCCAGCCCCAACTGCGCCATTGGCGGGTTCCGCTGGTATCGAAGGCCTCGACGAATGCAACCTGCAGGTTGGCCGACGCCTGGCGATAGCCGGTCAGATAGATCCGGCTTGGATTGGTACTGCAGGCCAGATCATTGACTGCCGTGGCGGCGAGGGTGAACTGATCGAGCAGGGCGCCGGCTTCGCTGTAAAGGCCAACGCCGTTGCCGGCCAGCACGGCGACCTGGCCACCACCACAGGCCACCGCAATCGTTGGTGGGCTGATCAGGCCGGCAGGTGACCAGCGCTGGGCCAGCGCCGTACCCGCAGCGTTGCCCAGCAGAACCTCGCTGCTGGTCAGGGCGACCCAGGCCGGGCCAGGCTGATCGCTCTGGCGCAGGCTGTGTAGTGGTTCGTCCAGTGGCCATTGCGCGATGAGCTCGGTCGTGTCGGGGCGGCGCCTTTCGATCAGGCCGAGGTCGTTGTCCGGATTGCCGTCACCGACGTTGCGGTTGGCGGCGACGATGATCGAGCCGTCGATGGCGATTGCAAGGCCGATGGCCTGGGTCGGTTCAGTGCTCAGGTAGCTGCCACGCGCGAGCGGGAAATCCTGCGCCACCAGCGATCCGCAGCAGGTCAAGCCGAGCACCGCCAGCAGCCTGGCGGGCGCACTCAGGGTACAACTCTTCGTTACGGCCATGCCGTCACTCCGCCTGGTCGGGTTCAGACAGTTTCGCTGGTCGCTTGTGCCTTGAAGGTCACGACCAGCACGTCACGGAAGGATGGCCGATCGGGATCGATGGCTTCCACCGCGGTCACGCCATGGAAGACCCGCTGGTCATCGACCAGTGCAGCGTCCAGCGGTTCGGTCAACGTGAACTCGCCCAGTGGCTGGCCATCCGGCCGCTGGATGCTGGTGCAACCGCGGGCGATGTTGTGGCGCCGGGTCAGCACTACCAGCACGTAGTCGACGCCATCGCGATGGCTGCCTTCGGGGGTCGGTTGGCCCACTTCATCGGCGCGGGCCTCGATCCGGAACTGGTGCAACTCCAGCTTCCAGAACCGGACCGAGGGTCGCAGCGAAGCGAAGCAGGCACTCGCCATGGCCAGCAATGCGCGCATCTGCCGGCTGTCCACGACAGCGGCCGGGATCGGATCGAACCAGCGCTCGATACCGCCATTGAGCGGGTTGTAGTCGGTGCTCTGGAAGTGCGGCTGATGCGCTGGCCGGCTCAGCACGCCGTCGCGCAGATGCAACACCGCATGCCGGCGCCGCCGGTATCGGCCGAGATCGGCCATATAGCCATCGACAGGCATGTTGTCCCAGCTGGCGCAGAAGCGCTGCCAATTGGCAGAGGAAGCCGAATCCTTCGGCCAGCCCAGCAGCGAGCGCGTGGACGCGGCCGGAAGAAAGCAGAAACCGACATCGGCCAGCCGGGTCTGGATGGCGGCAAGATCAATCAATGCAAGTGCAGGGGTATGTGCGGCGATGGCGCTGATGGCGGCGGGTCGAAGGCTAAACCGGGAGCATAGCTCAGGTGGGGTTGGGTGCAGGCCAATACACTGCACTCGGGGTGCGATTCAAACTGGTGTCTTGCGGACCCTGCAAAGGGCCCAGGGCCCAGGGCCCAGCTCTCACTGGCCACTGGAACTGCTCTTCCTACGCCGGCAACAGCAGCTCAACGCCGCACCGCGTGCCACTGTCCGGTGATGGTATCGCTGTAGGCCGGGCTGCAGCTGTACCACAGCATGCTGGCGCCGGACACGCCGGTCAGCGCCTTGAGGCTTTGCTTCAGTTCGGCCGGCGACAGGCCTTCGTCGCAGCCGAAACCGGACTCACGATACGGGTACCACCATTCGCGCGACGCGATCCCGTGTTCGTCGAACTCCATCGCGCCGAAGGGCGCTGGCGGGTCACCATCGAAGGCGGGGATCTGGCCGCCGATCTGGGCCTTGATACGGTCAGACTCGATCTTCAGCTCGACGATGCGGCTGCCTGGCAGGGCCGCCGCGGTGACCACGTCGATGGCTTCCATTGGCACCTCGGTCCAGCGTTTGGTCGGCAGGAACTCGAGCCTGGGCGGGTGCAACTCGGCGACGACCGGCAGCGGCAGCTCATCGAGCAGCAGCGCGAAGGCTTCGTCCTCACTGTACACGCGCGGGCCGGCTCCGCTCGGGCCGCGCTCGACTCCGCCGATGGACCAGCTTCGCCGCAGCGCACGATCATCGATGGGATGTCGCAGCAGCTCGATCGCCACCTCGGTCATCGGTTCGGAGCCGGATACATTGGGCAACGCATCCAGGGCGCTGATCCAGGCGAGGTAGTCCGCCGGCGGCGCTTCTTCTGCGCGCTCCACCGGCAGCGCCCGAAGCAGCGGATGATGGACACGAGGACCCTTGGCGACACCATAGGGAGTGCAGCGATACTGCCGCAGGCTGCGGCGGTCGGCGCCCTCGAAATAGTAACCGTGTACCCCCTGGCCGCGCCGCCAGGCGATGGCTTGGGGCTGTTCCGGCAGGTCAAAGCGCTTGTGCCATTCGCTTTGGCAATGGGCCCACCAGGTGGCCGCGCTCGCATTGAGCAACGCCCGCAGACGCGCGCCTTCGCGCTTGCGTAACTCATCGGCGATGCGCTCTCCGGCTTGCCGGTCAGCCAGCAGGTGCATGCCGATCGGCCAGAGCACGGTCGCGACGAAGGCAAAGCCGATCAGCGCGAAGGCGAGCCTGGTCAGCCACGGTCGCTCGACCAGCCGGTGGCGCCCGCGATTCATGGGCGCGGATACAGCGGTGGCAGTTCCTCTCCTGGGTGGCGCGGCACAACGGAGGAATGCTGTGGCCGCAGCGCATCGATCTGGGGCAGCAGCGCCTGACCGCTCCAACGCTGCGATTGTGGCGCGTAGCGGGCCTGGTCGAGTGCGACCAGCGCTGCGTGCAGAGCCGGTTGCTGAATCAGATTCGCCAGCGCGCGGGCGCTGCCGACGGCCGCGCCGCCGCGGGCCCGATACAAGCGCACGGCGGCCAGCTCCGCCGCGGCCGGATCGCCCCGGCGGCAGGCGGCTTCCAGATCATGGCGGGCAGCGCGCTCCTTCGGCATCTCTGCCGCCGCCCTGGCGATCCTGGGCTGGCGTGGTCCCAGCCACCACAGGCCGAGCGTCCCCAGCCAGAGTGTTGCAAACAGCAGGCTGAGCCATGGCCACAGGCTGCCGTGGCCGAGCACACCGAACTCGCCGGCGCTCGGCGGCCGGGTCGGACCCTGCAGCGTTTGTCCATCCGCTCTGGCGGTCAGGGCGGTGGACGGCGCGCTGGCGACCTGCGCTGCTGGCAGCACTTCAACACTCCGGCTGGGCAACTGTGCCCAGGCCAGCCGATCCTGCTCCACATCCCACCATGGCAACCGGATCGCCGGCAGCTCGAGCGTGCCGGCCTGCCCTGGAACGATCGCCAGCTTCTGCTCCAGCGTGGCCACCAGCCGGCCCGAGTCCTGCCCCAAGGCACGCACCGGCTGGTCCGGATAGACCTGAGCATCGGCTGGCGCGGTCGCCGGGATCTCCGGCAGGATGCTTTCGCTGACCCCAAGGGCGCGCAACTGCAGCGTGCGCGTGATCGGTTCGCCGACGCGATAGGGTGCGGCGCTGAGGGTCTCCTCCAGTTCCAC
>DAIMJK010000005.1:0-27776 GCA_036722245.1 Lysobacterales bacterium | reverse complement strand
GGCCCAGGCGAAGGAAATCACGCCCAATTGCGTCGCCAATCCGATCCCGACGACGCCTGGCGGACCGCAGACGACCATAGAAATCAGCCGCTCCAATGGGGAACACTTTCGGATCATCCTCTGGCGCCAGCCCTGCGGCAGCGGCGCAACGGATGCCCAGCTGATCCTGACCTTCGTGCCGCTGCAAGGCTCTCCGCTGATCTGCGCCAACGACATGAAGATCATCCAGGGCGGCCTTGAAACTGACGATTTCTTCCTGACCCGGGACCCTTCCGGCGCCAGCATCGACACGCTCTGTGGTCCGGTCAGCGTACCCACCTCGGCCTTGATCCGGGAAGTGGATGACGAGTTTGTATTCGATGACGACGCAGCCTTCACCTACATCTACGAGCAGGACAGTCCCAGCCCGGATGTGATGGTCAACATCCCGGCCTACGATCCCAACCAGTACCCCGGCGGTGGAGTGCGGTCACCGCAGGGCATCGACAGCGGCAGCTACTTCGATCCCTCCAGGCCGTTTGAAGGGGTATTCGTCGAGGTCGGTCGGGTCGGCGACCGGCGCGTGTTGTTCGTCTCCTGGTACACCTACGACAACGGTGCACCGCTTTGGATCATTGGCAATGTCGACTTTCCGGAAAGCGCCCAAAGCGTCACCATGCCGATGGCTACCTACGCCGGCACAGGCTTCGGCCCCGACTTCAATCCGAACGCGGTCGTTGCAACGCATTGGGGCCAGGCCACTTTCAGCGTGCTGTCATGCAGCGAACTGAGCTTCAACTGGATCCGCACTGATGGCTTGAGCGGCAGCTACAACTACGTGCGGTTGGTGGACGGGCTGTTGGGGACCACTTGCGGATAGGAGCAGGGTTGAGGGCTAGCTTGCCACCGCACCTGTTATGGAGTGCATCAGCTACCGTACGCTCATCGGCCCCGGTATTTCCACGGCGACCCCGTATTCACCACCACGACCCGCTCACCGCGGCGGATCAGGCCACGTTCGACGGCTTCGGGCAGTGCGGCCAGGCAGGCGGCGCCTTCGGGGCAGAGCTGGACTGGCAGGCCGCGGTCGCACGCGGCGATGTCGGCCTCTGCGATGGCCCGTTCGCTGACACTCAGCGCACTGCCGCCGCTGGCGCGAATGATCTGCAGCACCTTGCTGTGACCTACTCCGCCGGGCACATTGAGGCCTACGGCTGTGGTCTGACCTGCGGAGACCGGTGTGGTGTCCGGTGCGCCACTGTCGATCGCCTCGACCAACGGCGCGGTGGCCTCGCTCTGGACGCAGATCATGCGTGGGCGGCGATCACCGATCAGACCCAGCGCCTGCAATTCGTCGAAGGCCTTGGCCATGCCGAGCACGCCAGTGCCGCCGCCGGTGGGATAGACGATCACGTCCGGCACCGACCAACGGTCTCGATTGCAGGCCGCGCGCGGCTCGGCCAGCTCCAGCCCGAGCGTCTTCTTGCCCTCGATGCGCCAGCCCGGCTCCTGGAAGGTGGCGCAGTTGAACCAACCCTCGGTGAGCCAGTTGGCCTTGATCCAGGCGCCTGCTTCGCGAATGGTGCCCACCACGGTGTGCATCCGAACCTGCTGCGGATGACTCCTCGCCAGCTCCGCCACCCGCTTGCGAATCGGTTCGGGCGTGTCCTCGGGCATCGCGACGGCGACCTGCAGACCGGCCTGCAGACCGAACCAGGCGAGCGAATCGCCGGCGTTGCCCTGAGTCGGCACGGCCAGTCGGCTCAACCCCAAGCGCCGGGCACAGGCGACCACCATGGCCATGCCACGATCCTTGAAGCTGCCGGTGGGGTTGGCGCCATAGCCGATATGCGGCTCGCCTTCGTCCTTGATCCACAGTGCAAAGCCGGCCGAGCGCGCGAGCGGATGATCCACGTCAGGCAGTTCCGCGGTAAAGCCCTCGCCGTGCGGCGTGATCCAGCGCGCGTCGGCCGGATCATCGATGTCCAGCCCGAGCAGACCGCCAAAGCGCCACAGGTTGCGCCGCTGCGGGCTGTACCAACTGCCATTCGGGCGCTCGGCAGCAAGTCGCTCCAGATCGAGTTCCATCTGCAGCGGCCGGCCATCGATGGGATCGAGATTGATCGGCTGGTCGAAGCTGTAGCTCTGCCCTGAGGCGGTGCCGCGCAGGCAGCGGACGTAACTCATGGGGTCTCCGAGTTGGCTGGCGAATGGGTGAGGTCCTTGAAGTCTAACGGCCAGGGCTGAGGATTGAGGGTTGAGGGGCCAACTCGCAGCATCCGTCCGGGCAGCAGCATCCCTGACTTCCGGGCCGGGAACCCGCCCTTCCGCGGGCGTAGGCTCTAGTCACCCCGACCTTGCCCACCCACCCCGAGGACTGCCGCGATGACGCTACTGCGCCGTGATCTGCTCACCCTGGCCGCGCTGGGCGGTGCGTCCCTGGCCCTTGGCGGCCGGCTCGATGCGGCGGCGGGGAGGGCCGGCAAGCCCCTGCGCATCCTCATTCTCGGCGGCACTGGCTTCACCGGCCCGCACCAGGTCCGCTACGCCCTCGAACGCGGCCACCAGATCACCCTGTTCAACCGCGGTCGGCGGCCCCAACAATGGCCGGGCGAGGTGGTCGAACTGACCGGCGATCGCAATGCGGCCGAACTCGATGCGTTGAAGGACGGGCAGTGGGATGTCTGCATCGACAATCCGACCAGCCTGCCGTTCTGGGTCCGCGATGTCGGTCAGGTTTTGAAGGGGCGGGTCGGCCACTACATCTTCATCTCGACCATCTCGGTCTACAGCGACAGCAGCACGCCAGGCAAGGACGAGACCGGCGCGGTGCACGCCTACGAGGGCCCCGATCCCTACGCCGAGACGCAGGACAGCATGCGTGCCAACATGGCCCTGTACGGCCCGCTCAAGGCCCGCTCGGAGGCTGAGGCGCGGACCCAGTTCGGCGCCGACAAGGTCACCATCATTCGACCCGGCCTGATCGTCGGTCCCGGTGATGAGACCGACCGATTCAGCTACTGGCCGCTGCGCCTGCGTCGCGGCGGCGACGTGCTGGCACCGGGCGATGGCAGTGATCCGGTCCAGATTATCGACGCCCGCGATCTGGCCGAATGGACCATCCGCATGGCCGAGCAGCAGATCGCCGGCGACTACAACGCCACCGGCCCGGATTACGAACTGACAATGCAGGCGATGCTCCATGGCATCCGCGCCTGCACCAGCGCCGGCGCGCGCCTGAACTGGGTCCCGACCGAATTTCTCGCCGAGCAACAAGTGCGCCCCTGGGGCGACATGCCGGTATGGGTCCCGGGCAGCGGCGACAGCGCCGGTTTTGCCCGCATCAGCATCAAAAAGGCCCTGGCCGCCGGACTGAGCTTCCGCCCGCTGGCCACGACCACGCAAGATCTGTACACCTGGTACGACCAGTTGCCGGCCGAACGCCGCCAGACGATCAAGGCCGGGCTAAGCGCAGAGCGCGAGGCGGAGGTGCTGCAGGCGTGGGCCGCACAATCGGCAAGCCCGCAGGCTGGGTAGCTTGTTGCGGAAGCTGTGACCTGCCGCCTGGCTGCTGCGATGGCTAGCCCTTGCCCTGGTTGCAAGTTTCGAGACGACCCCGAACTAGATCCCCGCCGTGTTCTGAGGAAGCGTCAGTTGCCAGGGCGGCCCCTGTCCCGGATCTCTCATCGAGGCGCACGGTCCACACCCAAACGACATCATGACCGCGGTTGCCGATGCACGCGGCGACTCCCGCTTTGCCCAGGTTTCCCCAGGGCGCGAAATTCATGCGGGGCGTAGTCGACGAGGGCGGTGGGTGATAAAGGACACAAGGACATGAGATGTGCGCTGCTCTCCGTCTTTGCCCGTCAATTGCGATCCACGCGGCATTGGAATCAGTTGTACTTTGAACGAATATGTACATACGAAACATCCGGTTCGCTCAGGATCATTTCGCTTGCTTGCGCAAGCTCGTGTCCGGGTATCACTCTTGCCATGAACCAAAGGCTTCATCGTGGTCTGCTCCAGCATGCCGACATGTGCGGTGTGGGGGGGCAATTCCATCGAAGCTGGCAGCGCCGCCATCGGCGCGCTTTGACGTCTGGCTGGCCCTGGCGCCTCTTGGGCTGACTTGCGCCCGCGCCCGTCTACCTCAAATGAACGATGCGATCTCGACCAACCAGCCGATAGTCTTGCGCGGATCCTTGATCAAACACGGCCAGCTGCCCGCTGCAGCAAAATATTCATGCGCGACAGTGAGAGAATCGGACCACTGGAAGCACCTTGCTAAGGCATACCACATGCTAAACAGCATAAGGAGTTATCCATGTGTGACGAAAAGACACCGACCATCGCAACAGACCAGCGGGACAATGGCGACAAGGGCAAGGTTTTCGCCGGCAAGGGGAAGACTGAGCTGCGCGGCATCGGCAGCTTCCACAAGACACTTCCGCACAATGCCCTCGGGGAAGTTGACTCCACCGCATTCATCGGACTGGTGGACGCCACTGGACTGCCGCTCGGCGGCCCACTCAACTGCGCCGGCGGGGGTGCCGAGGC
The DNA here is from genome assembly GCA_036722245.1 of Lysobacterales bacterium. Lineage (GTDB taxonomy): Bacteria > Pseudomonadota > Gammaproteobacteria > Xanthomonadales > SZUA-5 > JAWLAT01. The sequence continues at coordinate 23,240 of DAIMJK010000005.1, read as the reverse complement.
GGCCGGTTTCGCCAGCATCGCGCGCGGCTCGGATTGCGAGATCACCGCGCAGCTCACCAATCCTCGTGCGGGTCTGGCGCGCGATCGGCTGACCGACGATCCGCATTCCTACACGATGCCGCCGGCGCCTACGGTGCAGTCGGACACTACGGCGGCGGAGATGGTCGAGCTGTACTGGATGGCACGATTGCGCGACGTTCCGTTCAACGATTTCGAGGCTGACGACGTTGTGGCCACCGCGACTGCGGAGATCAACGAGGCCTTCGAACGGGTGATCGATACCAGTGGCACCGATCCGCAGAAGCTGCTCAGCGGCATCGACATTCCTGGCGCACCGAAGGGCGGCCCGAAACCGAGCGCGCTGTTCACACCTGCCAATCTGTTTCGCCTCGGCCTGCCAGACGAGGAGACCGGGCCGATGGTCAGCCAGTTCTTCGTTCGCCCGATCGGCTTCGGCACGCAGACGATCGATGCGCGTCAGCGTCCGTATCGCAGTGGGGTGGACTATCTGACCGACTTCAACACCTGGCTGCATGCCCAGAACAGCGGCAAGGACGCTCTTGATCAAGCCTACTCGCAGGCCAATGAAGACAACGCCGACTTCTACGAACCGGAGTCGCGCTACATCAGCACGATGCGTGACTTGGCCCGCTTCGTCAACAAGGATGCGTTGCACCAGGCCTACTTCAACGCGGCCCTGTTGCTGCTCAACGGTGGCGCGCGCTGGACCGAAGGCAATCCTTATGCCGACAATTGCCGCCGCGAAGCCGGCTTCGGGGTACTCGGCGGACCGCATCTGTTGGCGCTGGTCTCGGAGGTTGCCACGCGTGCGCTCAAGATCGTCTGGTACCAGAAGTGGCAGGTCCATTTGCGCCTGCGACCGGAGGCCTATGGAGGCCTGGTTCACGTCCAGAAGCGCAACAACCGTCCCTACAAGATTCCGGCATGGCTCTACGGGACCAAGGCAGCCAGCTGGGTCGATGAGCACTACGGCAGCCATCTGTTGCCGATGGCCTTCTCGCCTGGCAGCCCGACCCATCCGGCCTACGGTGCCGGACATGCCACCGTTGCCGGCGCTTGCGTGACCGTGTTGAAGGCCTGGTTCCAGTTACTCGAGACGCGCAAGGAATGCACCTGCACGTCGGACAAACAGGTCAACTGCCGGTGCTGCAAGGGCACGGATGTCATCAAGCCCATTCGCTTCAGCGAATTGCTGGAAGCCGAACTGCCGTATGGCGTCAGGCCGAGGATCAAGGCCTGGATCACTGGCCTGCGCGAAGGCATCTGGGAGCGAATGGAACTGGGCCGTGAAGCCGCCAAGCATCTGACCATCGAGGGCGAGCTCAACAAGTTGGCGCACAACGTGGCCATGGGCCGGTCGATGGGTGGCGTGCACTGGCGCACGGACAACAGCCGCAGCCTGATCCTGGGTGAGGCGATCGCCGCGCGAATACTCTGCGATATCACTCAGGACACGGTCGAACGGCCGGTCTTCCGTTTCCGCAGCTTCGCCCGCAAGGCCGATGGAGATCCGAAGCTGGTCGAGATTGGCCATGGCCAGATCCGCGTTGACGGCGTCGTTCAGTCAGAACCCGTCAGCGCGCTCTGAGCAGCGCAACTTGGCGCGGCTGTGCACCGCCGCGCCGGGGAATTCGAGAGTCGTCGCCAAGGCGACCGGGCTGCCATCCGGCCGGTACAAAGGCGGAACCTGGCCGGCCAGCCTGAGGAAGTGCAAGAGTCAATGGTGCCGTTGAGAGGAGTCGAACCTCCGACCTACTGATTACGAATCAGTTGCTCTACCAACTGAGCTACAACGGCATTAACGAGCCGCTCACCTTAGCTTGGAACGGCGGGGCTGACAAGAGCCGATCAGGACGCGCTCTCCGCCCCAATGAGGTCGAAATCTCCTGCCAATACCCGGTCCAGGCGGCCGCTGCGCCAGCCACGGACGTGGTCTCGAACCAACGGTGACGTGCCCTCTTCGTAGCGACGACACACGCGCGTCTCGCTCTCGCCCGCGACCTCGGCCGCGTCCGGTGGATCGCTGCTGACGCTCACCTTCGCCGTGCTGCGCAGATCGCCCTGCTCGCTTCGCACGTCCAGCACGTGCAGACCCGCCTCCGGTGCCAGACTCTGGTAGGCGGCGTAGCCACTGACTTGCAGAGTGACTCCGCCACTAGTCGCATCGATGACCTCGCCGCTGATGCGCATGCCACGCGGCTTGGCCCACTGCCGGTACATGCCCAGGAGGCGGTCACGCCAGGCCAGGCTGGCGGCGCCGCGTGGGTCGGCCGGTCGGATCTGGATGCGGGCGTCCTCGGGTTGTTGCTGCAATACCGCCTCGATGGCCGCCTGCAACGCCAGCACGAGCAAGGCCAAACGCCGCACCAACTCGGCCGAGCCCCGGCCGGAACCACGATCCAGTCGTCCCAACAGCGATCGTGCCGAGCGCAGGCCGGCCTCAATGCGATCGACTCGTTCAATGCGGTCGAGCACCTCGCTGCGTTCGTCGCGCTGCCAGAAGTCACTGGCCTGCATCGCCAGAGCCGCACTGTCCTTGAGCGCCTGCCAGGCTGGTTCATTGACGCGCCCGGTCGCACGATCTATCTCACCTAGCAGCGAGTCCAGCGCGACACCTTCGGCGCGCGGATCGAGCGCCAGCGCGCGCAAGTCCGTCGTTGCTCCTGGCAGCGTGGCGGGGTGCTCTGCATCGGTCGCATCCGGATCGACGAAGCGCACTCGCAGCGCATCGCCGTCGCCATGGACGAACAGGAACTGCTCGCCCGCCGGAACCCGGTGCTCAACCATCGTGCGTGCCAATGGCGCCAGCAGGTACTGGTCGATTGCCCGCCGCAGCGGCCGGGCGCCCAGATCGAGGGTGAAGCCCTTGTCGAGCAGGAACTCGATCGCCGACGGCTCCCACTCCACTGCCCAGTCGCGGCTGCGGAAGCCGCGCCGCTCCAGCACGCTGCGCAGTTCCTTGGCCAGGATGTCGCGCATCAGGCTGCGCGTCAGCGGATTGAAGACCACCACCCGGTCGAGCCGGTTGATGAACTCCGGTCGGAAGGTCTGATTGATCGCTCGATCGACCAGGCTGCGGTTGAAGCCACCACGCTGGGCGACGAAGCCGACGCCGCCCGCCGCGCTGATGGTCGAGCCCAGGTTGGAGGTCAGCACGATGATGCTGTGGCGAAAGTCGGCACTGTTGCCGCTGCGATCGGTCAGCCGGCCGTCGTCGAAGACCTGCAGGAACAAGTCCCATACCCGCGGATGGGCCTTCTCGAACTCGTCCAGCAGCACCACCGAAAACGGATTCTCGCGGATCCGGGAAGTGAGTGACTGCGAGCGGCCGTTAGCACCATCATCGATCAGTCGCCAATAGGCTTCGTCGGACTGGTACTCGCTCATGTCTATCCGCAGCATCCGTTCGGCGCTGCCGAAGAGGTAGCGGGCGAGGTTCTTGACCAGCTCGGTCTTGCCGGTGCCGGTCGGGCCGGCGAACAGGAACACGCCGATCGGTCGAGCCGGGTCGGTGAGCCCGGCCTTGAGCATGCTGATGCGGTCGACCAGGCAATCGATCGCCTCGTCCTGGCCGATGACCGCGGCACTGAAGACTGCCCGCAGCGCCGGCACATCGAGCGGCCGGCCGACGTCCAGAATTTCCATCGGCAGACCGCTGCTGCGCGCCAGTGTCGCCAGCAGCTGGGCGCGATCCAGCGGCAGGCTCGGCGGTTCGGCGCGCAAGGCCGCCGCCAGCGCCTCCTTCAGCAGCCCCAGGCTACGGCCGGGCTCGGCGCGCTCGGGAAATTGTTGCCGGACCAGTTCGTACGCCTCGTTGGCCATCGACGCTGCCAGCACGTCGCAGCCGAGCCGGGTCGCCCAGCGCGCAGCCCAGTCCTGGATCAGCGCCAGCGCAACCGAGTCACTGGCGGAATCGACCCGAATGGCCCCGATCAGAGCTTCGGCGCGTGGCCGCTGGGTCAGCACGCGGGCCCAGGCTGCCGGGGTGCTCTCGCCCAGCAACTGCACGCTGGCGCGCTCCAGGTGCGGCATCAGCAAGTCCAGCAGACCGCGCGGGTTGCCCGACGAACTGCCTGTTTCGAGCAGATGATGACAGTTCGGGACGAACCAGATGATGCGCTCACCGGTCAGGCCGAGGACGAAGTTCTCGACCCGCTGCTCGATCTCGCCGACGTACTTCTGCCCCGCCATCAACTGCGCCGGGGTGGCCTCGATCACATTCCAACCCTGCTCGATCAGGCGCCGCAGCGCGCGCCGTGCCAGCGTCGTCTTGCCGACGCCTTCGGCACCGACCAGCACCCCGCTGGGACGCCCCTCACGCTGCAGCAGCTGGACCAGCGCGTCGACGTCGGCATCGCTGGCGGCGGTGGTCGCGATCGGCAACGGATCTTCAGCCGACAGCCTGCGCCCCACCTTGGCAAGCTCCTGCTGGCCGCGGCGGGCGCGGTCCTCCTGCTCCAGGACATTCAGGAAGCTGTCGAGCAGCGGATGCTCGATCAGGCACAACGCCTTGCGCCGGTCCTCCAGCTTCCAGTCGGCATCGGCCGTCGCGGACAGCCTGGGCAGGACTTGCGCCTGTTGCTGCCGATCCAGCCAGGCACAGAACGCGACCCGCGTTCCGGGATGCTCGCTCCACCACGGTTTGGCGCGCAACAGCAGCAATCCGGCCACCGCCGGATCGTGCGCATCGGCCAGATACTCAAATGCAAAGTGCAATGCCATGTAGCCCATCGACGCCATGCAGCGCGCCACGCCCTCAAAGCCCGGATCACCCTGCCTGGCCATCGCCGCCAGCGCGGCGCAGCTGAGCGCGGTGGTTTGCGAGGTCACCCACTGACTGCGTTCCTCGGCGCTGAAGGGCGCCGCGCTGAGCAGTTCGGTGAGTTCAAGGAAGCGCGGATGGTGGGCCAGATCGGCGCCGCAATCGGCCTCATCGAACGGCTCCTCCAGCGCTTTTGTCAACTCCTGCACCCGCGCCCGCGGATCGAGGGCTGGTGTTGCGCTGGCCGTGCCGACGTCGGCCTCTGCCGGCCCGGCGGCGCCGTTGGCGACTGGCGGTGACGCTTCGGTGCTGCCCGGTTCGGGCGATGTGGCAGCGCCGTCGACCCGCCGGCCGATCGCCGACAAGCGCCCCCACAGCAGCCCCAGCGCCGCGCCGACCAGCAAGATGGCGAGTTCCATGGCGTACGGTTCCCGAATTTCATGCCGAAGGGGCGTGAGTCTATCCCGGACGATGGCCTGTGCCCGCCAGCGGATCGGGCGCGCGAAAGCACGCGCACCAGACCCGTGACCGATCCGGCCGGCGCGGCTGCACTCATTCGAAGCCGTCGGCGAAGATCAGCGAGCCTGCCGGTCCCACGATGCGGGGCAGCGCGATCAGGATGCTGTCCTCACCGCCGTCGGGAAACAACCGGAAGCCGATGTTGGCGGTGTGGTCGGCGGTGCCGATAAAGCTCGGTCCTGCGTACAGATTCCAATCGGATCCAACAGTGGCGAAGGTGGTTCCTGGTGCCCCAGTGTTGACGCCTTGCGGATCAAAGATCGGGAAAGAGAGCGTCACCCCCTGCGGCGAGGCGTTGCCTGAACGCAGGTAGACCTCACCCCAGTACATCTGATCGCCTTGCAAGGTCGCGCGCACCAGCTCATGGTCGAAGCCCTCGGTGGTTCCGTCACCACCGCTGACTTGCAGCCGAATTGCGTTGGTCGCCGGGCTTCCCGGATAGAGTTCACCGGCAGCCAGCGGGACCGTTGCAACGGTGAGGCTTTCGCTGCCCACCGCAAAGGCGCGCCAGTCATCCGGCACGCTGCCGGTGACCATGCCGTCGATCAGGCCGGCGCTGCCGACGAAACCCGGGTTCGGCGCAAGGTTGTCAACCGGTGCGGCTCCGTCGACCGAAGGCAGTGCCAGGATGATCGAGTTCTCGCCGCCGTCGTCGTTCAGACGCAGCGCGATATGGGCGTAACCATCACCGACCTGTCCGGTCACGATCGGGCTGTCGAAAGCCGCCCAGCTGCTGCTGGCGCTGGCGCTGAAACTGGCCGGGTCGCGGCCGGTGAAGTTCAGCTGGGTATCGAAGATCGGCATGCTGAAGTTGAAGGACTGGGCCGAATTGTCGGCGTTGCCGCTGCGCAGATAGACCCGTGCGCTGTAGCTTCGGCCCTCGCGGAAGGGAAACAACGCAATGGCGTGGTCGAAGCCCTGGTCCAGGCCGAAGGCGGTCACGCTGATCTTGACCGCGGCGGTGGGCGGGCTGCCGGGAAAGAGTACGTTGGCGGCGAGTTCCATACGCTCCAGGTTGAGTGCGGCACCATCGATGGCGAAAGCGCGCCACAGCGTCGGGACGTCTCCGCTGATGGTGCCGTTGGCGAAAGCGAGGGCACCGAAGTCGCCACGCAGGGCACTGTTGGGGATCGGATTCGGGTCCGGCTCGCCGACGCCGGGGGTGCCGGCCTGGACGAGGCCGCCGAACGCGCAGACGGCCAGCGCGACCGCCGTACGCCAGCGTCGCCATGCAGCGCCTGGCTGATCCGGCTGCGGCCAGGATGGCGCGTTGTTCGGCCGGATTTGATGGGTGTTTGTGAACGCCTTGCACATGGGATTCTCCTCGCCGCCGCAGGCAGGAATGCCTGCTATCGAAAGCCATTGCGAGCGAGAAAGGCAAAACGTGTCAGAGCCGGTGCGATTCAAGCTGAGGGTGAGTGAGGTCCTTTGCGGCGGACGTCGGTCATCGCCGACTGTACCGCTCATACTCTCACCAAACACAGGGCCGAGGGCTGAGGGGTCAGGAAACGCCGGCAACGTCGAGGTCGCCGGTGTTTGATGCGCGAACGTGCGCACCGATGCGGGGCGACTGGGACTCCTACTCGAAATCAGCGTGATGGCCTCGAGTCCGACCGTATAGCTCAGGAAACACTCTGTCAGCGCGGATCCAGCTTCGCTTGCGCCTGCGCGAGGATCTCTTCGGCGGTCTGGACCCAAGACGGGTTGACCTCATCGGCCCGCGCGTAAACGGCCAGCGCATTGCGGGCGCGTTCACGCGCCTGCTCCATCTGACCGGAGGCCAGGTAGAGCGAAGCCAGGGTCTGTTCGGCCTTGCCGGTGCGAGGGTGGTTGTCGGCGTATCCGGCGCGACAGATGGCCAGTGCCTCCAACGCATTGGCTTCGGCCGCCTGGTAGTCACCGAGTCGGGTCTGCGCCCAGCTGAGGTTCATCAGCGCGCTCGCCAGTTCCGGATGCTGTGGCGCAAGGATCTGGCGCTCGATCTCCACCGTGCGCTGGAAGGTCTGGATGGCCTCGGGCAGGCGGTCCATCGCGGCGTGAACGAAGGCCAGATTGTTCAGCGCAATGGCATAGTCCGGGTGCATTTCGCCATCGACCCGACGGCGTAGCTCCAGCGCGCGCTCAAAGCTCAGCAAGGCATCGTCGTACTGGCCGAGGCTTTCCTGCGCGGTGGCCAGATTGTTGTAGGCGGTGGCCAGGACCGACTCGACACCGTCGGGGTGCTGCTGCGCCAGGGCGATCGCGGCCTGCGCATACTCCACCGCGCGCGCATGCTCGCCGGGCTCGCTGAGCATCCCGGCGAGGTTGGTCAGCGTCTCGATCCGCATCGCGATCGCGGTCGGATCGTCCAAGCCCTCAAGCAGATCCAGCGCGGCCCGGAATTTCGCTTCGCCGGCACTGAAATCACTCTGCCACCAATGCACGATGGCCAGTCCGTCCAGTACCCGCGCCTGCTCGAGCCGATCACCCTGCTGCTCGCGCAATGCCAGCGCCCGCTCCAGCAGCGGTTGCGCCGCCTCGTATTCCCCAAGATTCTGCAACGCATAGCCGATCGCGTAGCGCATCTCGGCCTCAAGCTCGGGTTGATCGGCGAAGCGTTCGGGAATCGTCCCGATCGATTGTTTCAAGGCCCCGACCAGGGTCGCCGAGCCGGGATTCTCGAACGGGTCGGCACGGCCGATCATCTCCACCAGGAAGGACCGCGCCGCTTCCGCGCGGGCCGCCTGCGCCTGGGCCAGATCGCGCTGCAGTGCGGTCTTGCGCGCCTCCAGGCTGACCGCCACCAGCGCGCCGGCCAGAGTCACGAAGGCAAATCCCAGCGCTACCGCGCCGGCGCGGTGGCGGGCAATGTACTTGCCGCTGCGGTACAGCCAGGACGCCCCGCGTGCCAGCACCGGCTGACCACTCAGATAGCGATCAATGTCCTCGCCCAGCGCCTGGGCCGAGGCATAGCGCTCATCCGGCCGCTTGCGCAGCGCTGACATGACGATCCGGTCCAGATCACCGCGCAGCCGCCGGCTCAGCGGTCCGGCCTCGTCCAGCCCGGCCGGTGGCGACTTGCGCAGTCGGCTCACCGCCACGCTGGGATTGGGTGGCAGCGTCTCGCAGACAGTCCGCTCGAGCGCGCCCGGGCTCAAGTTGTCGATGTGGTAAGGCCGACTGCCGCTGAGCAACTCGTACATCAGGATTCCCAGCGCGTAAACATCGCTGCGAGCATCGACCGGACCGCCGCGAACCTGCTCCGGGCTGGCGTACTGCGGTGTCATCGCCTGCATGCCTGTGCGCGTGTGTGGTACAGGCGTGCCCAGATCGGCGCCCTGCAGCACCTTGGCGATGCCGAAATCGAGCAGCTTGGGCTGGCCCTGGCTGCTGACCAGCAGATTGCCTGGCTTCAGATCACGATGGATGACACCTTCCAGATGGGCCGCATGGAGCGCCTCACAGACCCGCTGCAGGAGTTGCAGCCGCTGCTCCAGGCCGAGCCGATGCCGCTCGCAGTAGGCGTCGATGGGCAAACCTTCAACAAACTCCATGACCACGTAGGGCATGCCCAGGGCATCGGCGCCGCCATCGATCAGGCGCGCGATTCCGGAGTGTTCGAGTCGGGCCAGGATCTGCCGCTCGGCGTAGAAGCGATCGAGCATCTCGTCGCCGAACAGTCCGGCGCGGATCAGCTTGATCGCCACTTGCTGCTGAAAGGCGCCATCGGCGCGCTCGGCTCGATAGACCACGCCCATGCCACCGCCACCGATGCGTTCGAGCAGACGGTACTTGCCGAGGATCTCGCCGCTGCGGTCCAGCGGCTCGGGCCGGGCCGGCTGGTGCTCGAGAAAGTCGCCGCCTTGAGCTTCCGCGGCGAGCAGACGCAGGGCGGCCGCACAGACCGCCGGCGCATCGGCGCATTGCTGCTCGATCCAGCCCTGCCGCTGCGCCTCGGGCAGTGCCAGGCTGGCACTGAACAGCTCCAGCGCGCGCGCCTGCTGCGCGGTGTCCAGAGACTCGCTCATGTCGGCCCCAGCGCCTGCTGCAGCCAGGTGTTGGCCGCGCGCCAGCCTCGGTTGACGCTGCTGACCGAAGTCTGCAGCACGCTGGCGGACTCCTCGATGCTCAGGCCGCCAAAGTAGCGCAGCTCGACGATACGCGACTGCAGCGCATTGAGACGGGCCAGCCGATCCAGCGCCTGATCCAGTTCAAGCAAGTCCAGCGGGGCATCGACAGCGATCGAGCGGGCCGAGGTGATGGTCAGGCGCTGACCCAACTTGCGTTGCTGGACCTGCCGATGGCGCGCATGGTCGACCAGTATCTGCCGCATCAGGCGCGCCGCCAGAGCAAGGAAATGGGCCCGGTTCTGCCAGTCCGGCGTCACCCCTGCGCGCAGCTTCAGCCAGGCCTCGTGAACCAGTGCGGTTGGCTGCAGCGTGTGTCCAGAACGCTCACTGGCGAGCTGACGCGAGGCGATCGCACGCAACTCCGAGTACAACCGCTCCACCAGCCGATCGGCGCAGCCCTGGTCACCCTCGGCCCAGCCCCGCAGCAGCCCGGTCAGGTCACTGGCGATGTCGGTCACGGCAATGAATCCGGCAATCGTGGATCGAGCCAGTATAACTACGCTTTGGAGGCTGCTCGCGCAGGCCCCAGCCCGTCCTTCCGAAGAGCTGGGTCAAGCCTCAATCGAGCAGTTCGAAACCCTCGCGCAACAGCACCGCCGGGGCGTGCATGACGATGCAGTGGATCGCGCCTGAGAAGGTGATCAGCGTGGAACAGTCGATGCTGACGATCTGCCGGCTCGGGAAGGCTTGCTGGTACACCGCAATGGCGTTGGCGTTCTGGTCCGGATAGCCGTTGAAGCGACAGATCAGCACCAGCCGATTCAGCACCACCGAGTTGGCGTAGGTGTAGTGGGTATTGCTGGCGCGCCAGCCACCGATGCGCAGTACCTGCTTGCCGCGCGAGGCCAGGAGGGCGGCGGTGTCCTCGGTCACCTGCCTGGGCACCGTGTAGATGCCGCCGCTGTCCGGATACTCGTTGACGATGACGCGGCCGTCATCGGCCGGCAGCATCCACATGTCGATGTGCTGGGTGGAATCGAAGCTGGCCGGCAAGGGATCGGTAATGGTCAGTTCCAGGCCCTGGTAGGCCAGGTACAGGTCGCGCACCTGCTGCGCGCTGGTACCTGGATTCTCATCGACGATCAGCGAGGTCATGTAGGCGCTGCCGTCGTCGAAGAGATGGAAATTGCCGCCACCGTGGCTCAAGGGCAGATCGTACTTGCGCTCCCCCAGCCGCTGCGCGAACACGCCGGGGATGGCGTTGTCGAGCGGACGCGGACGGTTGTAGTCGTGATCGACGATCGCGCGCAGGCCGGCGTGATCGATGAAGCGCGGGCCGTAATCGCGCATCCATACCGAGTTGCTGGACGCCTGGACGAAGCTGACCCTGGACAGATCCGCGCCGGCACCACTCAAGGTCGAACTGGCGCTGGATTGCTGTGAGCTGCCAGACACGACAATGAACACCTCGATGCCCGGGTCGCCGGTGGTAATCGCCACGACCATTTCGGTCAAGACCGAGTTCTGCTGGCCCCAGCGGATCAGCAGCCCACTGTTGCGATCGTACTCGGCCGGCGTCCAGACCTCACGTGGCGGTGGCACCAGCGGCAAGCGCGACAAGTCCGGCGGCTGCCACAGCGCGCGCTCGGCGGGTGTGAATCCACGTGGCAAGGTCGGCTCGTCGTCGACGATGGCGGCCAGCACCTCGTCCGGGACCTGACGCACCTGGGCGAGCGCTTGGCTCGGGAGCAGCAGCAGGCAGACCAATGTGAATGATGCCAGCGCTACGTGTGCCGGCGTGATGGGGGTGAAGCGGCAACGTTCAGGCATACCGTGCATCTGGCTCTAAGCGGAAAAGCGCGGCCGGCGCCAGGGCGCCGGCCGCAATGTCGGTGAATCAGAGTACCGCAGACCAACTGGGTCCTGGGCACCATGCCCTGAGCCCTCTGCTCCGTGTAGCTACTTGATCAGCCGCAGCGTCACCGGATAGCGGTAAGCCACACCCTCGTTGGCCTTGAGGCCGGCAATGATGCTGAAGATCAACCAGGCCAGACCGACGATCGGGATCAGCAACAGGCCGATCAGCACGAAGGTCAGAACGATGCAGACCACCATTGCAATGAAGATCGTGATCTGAAAATTCAGCGCTTCCTTGCCCTGATCATCCACGAAGGGCATTTCGTTCTTCTTCATCTGCCAGATGATCAGCGGGCCGAGAATGTTGCCGAATGGAATGACAAAGCCGATCAACGCCGACAAGTGCGCGAACATTCCCCACTGACGCGATTCGGGGCTGGGGCCATCGAGGGATGGCGCTGGCGGTACGGGCGGCGCGGGATTGAGGTTGTCGCTCACGGAGTTCTCCTTGAGTAGTCTGGGATGGAAGGTCAGTGGGCATCCGATCGCAGCTGCATTTTTGCAGCCGTTAACGCGTCGCCTTCCCGGCAGCGGACTCCCCAGCCCGCATTGCATGCCCGAAGGGTGTTGTTTGCTTCATCATCGCGGCTGGTTCGGCAGGATCTGCGCGTACAAGCCAATCTGACTGCCCGCAGAGTATACGGGAGAGGACGCGATTGCGGGCCAGCGCCTGGGGGCTAGAATTGATCTGACCCGCAAGACGGAACACGCCGATGGCAAACAAGACGCTGAACGAATCGAAACTGGACGCGATCGTCGCGCGCAGCCGGCAGGCCGCAGAGCAGCGCGGGCATGGCTACCGCGAGCAAGCCCTGAAGATGTATCCGTGGGTCTGCGGCCGCTGCGCCCGCTCCTTCACCCGTGCCAACCTGAGCGAACTCACCGTCCACCATCGCAATCACGACCACGACTGCAATCCGGCCGACGGCAGCAACTGGGAATTGTTGTGCGTCTACTGCCACGACAACGAGCACTCGCGCCTGCTTGATCACGCGCACGGCAGCCTGGCTGGTGCCGACACCGCCGAGCTTCCGGCCGCGCCCAGTCCCTTTGCCGCGCTGGCCGGGCTGTTGAAGAAGTCCGAGTAGCTCAGGCCAGACACTGCTCGTAGTGAGCGTGGATGTGCTGATCCAGCGTGATCAGCCCGGCCTTCCTGCAGGCCGCGTGGGCCACGATCAAGCGATCGAAGGGATCGCGACTGAAGGCCAGTGGCAGCGCCTGCCGGACAACGGCGGAAAAGGGGTCATCTGCGCAGGAAATCGCAAGCGTCCGCTGCAGATAGTCGCCCACCACGGCCGCCGAGCGTCGGATTCGTCCGATCTCGTGCAGCAACTCCAGTTCCAGCAGCACCGCCGGTGAAAAGCACAGGGCCTCGCGGTCGATCAGCTTGAGCGTTTTGCGACTGAGCCCGGCGGTCTTGCCCTGATAGAGCGCGACGGCGATGTGGGTGTCCAGCATCAGCATCGGCGACGGTCCCTCAGCCGCGGTAGTCAGCCGGCGGCTCGGCAACTTTGGGCAGGGTGTCGATCCACTCGGCGGGAGATTCGGAGGGCAGCAGGGGGGAACCTGCCACCAGATCCTGCGCTTGCAACCGTTGCAGTCTGCCACCGCTCAGCGCGTCGTCGCGGACCAGCTTCAGACGCACGCCCCGCCGCTCGATGACCAATGCTTCTCCGCCATCGACGACCTGGTCGGCGAGCCGGAAAAGATTCTGGCGCAATTCGGTGAGAGTGATCTTCATGGCGGGCCATGACGTCGGGTATGTACGTACATTAATGCGATGCGGGTTGAGGTGCAAGCTTCAGGTCGCATCGAACTGTGGACGCGGCCAACGGCGCGAACGCGACTGGCGCGAAGATCGTCGCTCCACGCGCGCCGGGATCACGCCAGCATGTTGCGAGCTATTGCAGACGCCGTTCTTGGGGCATTGAGGCACAAGAGCGATAAGAGCGAATGACCACAAAGGACACAAAGGACACAAAGGAAGAGCTTTGTGCGATGACTCCCGGACCCGGACAGCCGCAGTTCTTGAGCTTGCTTGCAGACATGCAGGCAACGACCAGTCTCTTCTGCTCTCCTTCGTGATGTCCTTTGTGTCCTTTGTGGTCATTCAGCTCTTCAGCATTCGCGCTCTATTGGCAACTTCGGCTGTCGCTCTCTGCGGCCGAAGCGGAGTCCGCGGCCCGGGTAATCGTGGCGCACCTGACTTCCTACCAATCCTCCCGCCGTGGCAGGATCGTGGCCAGTTCGGTGTCGGTGAGGTTGCGCCAGCGGCCGGGCTTGAGGGTCCCCAGCCGCACCTGACCGATGCGGACCCGGCGCAACTGGGTGACGCGGTAGCCGAAGGCCGCCGCCATCAACCGTATCTGTCGATTCAGGCCCTGGGTCAGGGTGATCCGGAAGCCGAACTTCGCCAGCCTGCTGGTGCGGCAGGGCCGGGTCATCTGGCCGTGGATGCGCACTCCCTTGGCCATCCCGGCAAGGAACTCCGGCAGCACCGTCTTGTTCACTGCGACCAGATATTCCTTTTCCAGATGGTTCTCCGCACGCAGCAGCTTGTTGACGATGTCGCCGTTGCTGGTCAACAGGATCAGGCCCTCGGAGTCCTTGTCGAGCCGGCCGACCGGGAAGATGCGCTGCTCGTGGCCGACGTAATCGACGATGTTGCCGCTGACCCCGGACTCGGTGGTCGAGGTGATCCCGACCGGCTTGTACAGCGCAATGTAGACGTGCCGCCGACCGGCCTTGCGTGACCGTGTCGGCAGGGACTGGCCATCGACCAGCACCCGATCGGACTCCAGCACCAACTGGCCGACACCGGCGACCTCGCCGTTGACGCTGACCCGTCCGGCGGCAATGTGTTCATCGGCTTCGCGGCGCGAGCACAGTCCGCTGTCACTGATCAGCTTGTTCAGGCGCATGGCCGGCGTTCCGTCCTTGCCGCCTCAGCCAGCGAGGATCTCGCACATGGGGTTGAGCACGCGGCGGCTGGCGCTGTAGCGGCCAGCGAAATGTTCGTCGGCCCTGGCCCGCATCGCCGGGGCGTGCTGCTGCAGATAGTCTTGCAAGGCAAGGTGGTTCTCCAGCGCATAGTGCACGACCAGTCCCACGCGGGCCGGATCGGGCCGGTCGGCTTCGACCTCGAATACGTGGGCCCTGATGAACCCGGGCAGGGCGAGCAGCTCACGCACGTGGTTGGCCAGCCAGGCGCGGTATTCAGCCGCCCGCTCGGCGTCAATTTCGATGGACACTTCGTAGATCGTCACGTCAACTCCGTCACAGGAACATCAGGCTGATGAGCAGAGCGCCGACCATACCGAAGGTGATCAGGAAGATATAGACCCAGCCGATGAATGTGTACTTCAGGCTGGTCATGATCCAGCCCTGGGCGTAGACCCGCTTTTGCATCAGGAACAGGTAAATCGGAATCCACACGGCGATCGCGATGCTGATCGCACTGGTGGTCGCTTCGAGGAACGGCAGCCAGCCACCGAGCAGACTGAAGCCGAGCAGCAGCAGGAAGGACAGGAACATGAAGCTGTGGCTGTGCAGCGCGACGATCAGATGCTCGACGTACAACCTGCGCTTGAACAGATAGATCAGCTTCAGCAACAGGGCGAACAGCGGCAGCAGGACGAACATCGTCTGCGGCATCACGTCCAGAAAGGCACTGAGCAGTCGCTGCGGGTCTTCCTCGACCTTGTCGATGTTCAGCACGGTGCGCTCGATCAGGTCATTGAGGTTGGCATTGGCTGAGTCAGACAGCCAGCCGAAGGTCAGCGGGTTGTCCTGCCTGTGCCAGGGCGTGGCGTCGAAGAATGTGATCGTTCGCTCGGGCTTGGGCTTGAGCGCCGGCGGAATCTGGTCCTTCGCTGCCTCGGCGGCATCCCGGGCCGCAGCCGCCTCGCGGATGCGCTGGTCGAAGTCCGGCGGCAATACCCTTGCCAGTTCAGGATTCTCCCGCAGCGCCTCCAGTTGCCGCAGCGCCTCTGGATCGATCGTCGCTGACTGGTCACCGTCAGTATTGAGGGTCCGCCCGACATTGCCATTCTGGCCGGTCTCGATCTGCAGCCCCGGGCTGAAGGACACCGCCAGAAACAGCAGGATCGACAGACTGAAGTACATCCGCAACGGCCGGATGAAGCGCACCCGCTGCCCCCCCAGATAGCGCAGGGTGAGCTTGCCGGGACGGAAGTAAAGCAGGCCCAGCGAGGTAACGAAGCGGCCGTCAACATCGGTGATGAATTCGATGAAGTCGCCAAACAGGCTGGTCATCTCGCGCACCGGTGACTTCAGCGGTTGACCGCAGGCATGGCAATACGCTCCCCGCAGCGGCTCGCCGCAGTTGGAACACTTGCCCACCGCCGACTCGCCGCCCGTCTCGGCAGGTACGCCAGCTGCGCCTTCGGTCGTCTCAAATTGCATCATTTATCCGCCCTGCCAACTGCTCTGCCAGGCCCTCCGAAGATGCGGTTCCTGAAACTCACCGACATCCTACGTGCACCACGCAGCCCTTCTGGGCCCTGGGCCCTGGGTCCTGCTCTTCTATCCTCAGCCCTCAGCCCTCAGCCCTCAGCAAGTAAGATACGCGGCCCTGCTGACGGCCGAAAGGCGCAATGTCGACCGAAGCACCCATTGAACGGTCGATCGCGGCCTCGGCGGCACCGGCCAGCCTGAGCCTGGCGCAGGAGCTCAAAGCCCTCGTGCGGCTGGCCTTGCCGCTGATATTCGGCCAACTGGCCATGATCGGCATGACCGTGATCGACACTGTGCTGGCCGGACGTCACGGTCAATCGACCCTGGCTGGCGTCGCCATCGGCGCGGCGACCTGGACCCTGGCATCGATGATCATCTACGGCACCCTGCTGGCAATAGCGCCGTCGGTGGCTCAACTGGTTGGCGCCGGACGGCGTCAGGAAGCGCCTTCGGTGCTGGTGCAGGGTCTGTGGCTGGCCCTGGCTTTGGGTATTCTGGCCGCCATTGGGGTCTGGCACTCGGCGCCGGTACTGCACTGGATCGGGGTCGAACTGGCGGTGATCGCATCGGCCACCGAGTATCTCTACGGCATCGCCTGGGGCGCGCCGGCACTGGCCTTCTACTTCGCCCTGCGCGGCTTCTGCGAGGGCTCGGGCGACACCTGGCCGGCCCTGCTGCTGGGCGTGTTCGCTCTGATCGTGAATCTGCCGTTGTCGGCCTGGTTCATATTCGGTGGCTATGGAATGCCCGAGATGGGCCCTTTCGGATGCGGTCTGGCCACGGCCATCGTACTCTGGCTGCAATGTCTGGGCATGCTGCTTTACCTGCGCCTTCGACCACGCTACCGCTGGCTGCGCGGGCGATTGGTCTGGACCGAGCCGAACTCGATCCAGATCCTGGTGCTGGCGCGGCTGGGTTTCCCGATCGCCTTCGCAATGATGATGGAAGGTGGGTTGTTCATCGCAGTCAGCTGGTTGATGGGGCGCCTGGGGACGATGACGGTAGCGGCGCACCAGATTGCCATCAACGTCGCCTCGATTGCGTTCATGCTGCCCCTCGGCCTGGCCATGGCGGTGACGGTACGGGTCGGGCATGCGCGCGGCCGGGGTGACGCGAGGGGTCTGCGCCGAGCCGGCCAGGCGGCACTGCTGTTGTGTCTGAGCTGTCAGGCGCTGACCTGCAGCGCGATGGTCGTGGGTTCGGCAACGATAGCGGGCTGGTATGCACCCGGCCAGACGGACGTCATCGCGCTGGCGACTGTGTTGATCAGCCTGGCGGCAGTATTCCAGTTTTCCGACGGTTTGCAGGCGGTCGCCGCCGGCGCCCTGCGGGGCCTGAAGGACACCCGCGTGCCGATGCTCTACACCGCGTTCGCCTACTGGACGGTAGGGTTTCCGGTGGCTTGGTGGCTGGGCTTCGAACGGGGCTGGGGGCCGGAGGGGCTGTGGTACGGCTTCATTTTCGGCTTGAGCGTGGCGGCGCTGCTGCTGCTGGCCCGGGCCAGGCGTCTGCTGTGGCAGCCGCCGCCGGCTTCTGCAGAGACTGTACCGGCCTGACCTGCGGCCTATGGCAAGCGGCCGTTGAGCCCGTACAATTGAGACAATGATCCGGCGTTGGCCGGGAACCAGGAGTCATACAGCATGCAACAACACGCAACTCCCGGCCCATTGCGGCGCCTGTGGAACGGATTCTGGGGCGCGGTCGACGTCACCCGCAGGGTCGTGTTCAACCTGATCTTCCTGGCCGTGTTGCTGTTGTTGATCCTGACCCTGTTCGGCCTCGGCAAGCCACGGCTGGAAGCAGGTTCGACCCTGATGTTCGCCCCTGACGGCGACATCGTCGAGCAGTACTCAGCCGATCCTTCGGAACGGGTGTTTGCCAAGCTGCTCGGTGAGGAGATCCGGGAAGTTCAGCTACGCGACATCCTCAAGGCGCTGCGCAGCGCCCAGGACGACCCCAACATTGGTCGGGTGGTGATCCGCACCGAGCGCCTGGGCGGCGTCGGAGTTGCCACCTTGCGCGAGATCGGTCAGGCGCTGGACGCATTTCGCGCCAGCGGCAAGGAAGTGCTGGCCTATGGCGACTGGTTCGATCAGCGCGGCTATTACCTTGCCGCACGGGCCGATCGGATCTACCTGAATCCCAATGGCGGTGTGCTGCTCGAAGGCTTCGGTCGCAACCGGCTGTACTACCGCTCGATGCTGGAGAAGCTCAAGGTCGACATCCATGTCTTCCGCGTGGGCGAATTCAAGAGCGCGGTCGAGCCCTATCTGCTCGATGCGCCCTCCGAAGAGGCGCTGGTCGCCGATCGGGCCTGGCTGAGTGACCTGTGGGCGATCTATCAGGACGATATCGCACAGGCGCGCGAATTCGAGCCGGATTACCTCAGCCGCTGGATCGACCGGCTGCCCGAGCTGACCGAGGAAGCACAGGGTGATTTTGCCGAACTCGCATTGACCAGCAAGCTGGTCGATGAACTGATGACCGAGGATCAGTTCGAGAAGTTGCTGGCCGAACAGGGCGCGGTGGACCCGGAAACGCAGCGGGCCCGACGCGTTGATCTGCGCACCTACGCACAGCAGTTCAGTACCGATCCGGCGCGCCCGGACGCACCTCAGATTGGTGTCATCGTGGCTGAGGGCGAGATCATCGACGGCGAACACCCGCAAGGCACGGTGGGTGGCCTGAGCACCGCCGCACTGGTGCGCGAGGCGCGCAAGAACAAGGAACTCAAGGCGATCGTACTGCGAGTCGACTCACCCGGCGGCAGCGCTTTTGCTTCCGAGCAGATCCGGCGCGAACTGGAACTGGCCCGTGAGGCCGGCAAGCCGGTGGTGATCTCGATGGGCGATGTTGCCGCGTCGGGTGGCTACTGGATCTCGATGACCTCCGACCTGATCTATGCCGATCCCGCCACGATCACCGGCTCGATCGGCATATTCGGCATGTTCCCGACCGTCGACCGAAGCATGGATGCGGTTGGGTTGCATGCCGACGGCGCCAGTACCAGCTGGCTGGCGACCGCGACCGATCCGCGTCGCCCTTACGACCCGCGCATCGGCCAGCTGATCCAGTCCGCGATCGAACATGGCTATCGCGAATTCATCGGCAAGGTGGCAAGCAACCGCGAGCAAAGCGAAGAGGCGATCGATCAGGTTGCCCGGGGTCGAGTCTGGAGCGGTCGCGATGCCGCCGGCCACGATCTGGTCGACGAGATGGGCGGCCTGACCGATGCGCTGGAGGCGGCCGCGCGGCTGGCCAACCTGGGTGAGAACTATCGGGTCAGCTATGTCGAAAAGCCAGCCACTGGATTCGAGCAGTTCGTCCTCAACACGGTGTCCAGCGGCGCCGCCGCCGGCCTGCTGGCGTCATTTGATCTGGATCTCGGCCTCGGTCACCTGGTGGGTGCGGAGCTGGCCCAGGGGCGATCGCTGCTGCGCCTGTTCGGTGACGCCCGCCAGCATCCGTTGCGGACCTACGCCTATTGTTTCTGTGAACTGAGGCAGTAGCGAGTTCCAGCGGGTGTCGGGCAGGTCAGAGTCTCGGCGTGCATTCCAGGGCAAAGGGCCCAGTCGAGGCAGATCCGACAAGCGGGACAAAAGCCAACCTCGTCATCGACTACCGGCCCGCTTCAGTTGCCCGCCAGACGCTCGTCCAGTTCGCGCCTGATCCAGCGGGCACGGCGGGCCCGACTGGTGACGGCGGCGACGAGGAAACGCGGTCGGATCGGTTTGGTCAGATAGTCGTCGCCGCCCAGATGGAGCGCATCGAAGCGGCGCTCGACGTCGTCATCGCCGGAGAGCAGGATCACCGGCGTGAACAGTGTGCCCGGATGAGAACGCAGCAGGGCCAGCAGTTCCAGTCCGTTGACTTCCGGCATGTAGAGATCGACCAGGATCACATCCGGATCGAAGTCCTCCAGCGCCTCGAACAGGCGCATCGGGTTGTTGACCACCCTGGGCTGCATGCCGTTATGGCGCAATACCGCCTCGCAGAACATCGTGATCGAGGCATCGTCGTCGACGATCAGGACTCGATAAGGTGCCGTCCGATCTTCGATCAGGTCCACCATTCGTCGCGCCAGGGTGGTGTCGTCGGTTCCGGCGGTGTAGTAACCCTCCGCCCCTGCCCGCAGCGCCTGCAGGCGATAGGGCATTCGGCTGTCCTCGCCTATACATAGCGTCGGTGGCCGGGCCTGGGACTTGCCGAGGGTCGGTTCGCTCATCAACGCCTGCCACTCCGCCAGAGCCGATCGCGCCACCGCAGCGGCGAGTACGCGCCCTTCGGCCAGCGCCACCCGCAGATAACCGGCCCGATTGACCTGCCCCAGATCGTGGCCCAACCGGGCCAGGCCGGTGGCGAGCTTGTCAGTGGCTTGCGGATCCAGTCCGATCGCCCAGACCACCGTGCTCAGCGGGGCGAACACCGACGGCGCCTGCAACAGATCCACCACCGGCATGCGCGATTGCATCCGTTCGCCAGCCTCGTGCAGGCTGTCGGTCAAGGCCGCCAGCTGCGCCATCTGCTCGGCGTTGGGCACCATGGAGCCTTCAACGAAGGAACTCAGATACACCGCATAACCGAGCAAGGCCTCGCCCAGATCGTCCTGATCCGATGCCAGAGCCACATCGGCCAGATCCTGCGCGTCACTGCACAGACTGTCGGCTTCGGTCCGGTCCCAAGGGTCCGGACCCAGCTTGCGTGCCCTGCGCACCACCGCGTTGAAATTTTCAAGCAGCGGCAGCCCTTCATCCGTCGGGGTCGCGGACGCTGGCGGATCTGGCCTGGATTTATCGTTCATTGGCTAATCGTGCTCAAGTGTGGCGCCGGAGTCCATAGTTGGGCAGAAGTTTTTTGGGCCCGCTCCTGTCGGGGTCGGAATCGGAATCGGGGTCGATTTGCTTAAGCGCAACCGTCTTCCTCCTCGCGAACCGCTGCCACGCCGCCCCCAGCGTTGCGGTCGAGTACGGCGGTACTCGCTGCCGACTCGTGGCCTTTGCACGGCTTGTCGTTCGTGGTCAGAACCCATGTCGCTACCCTCGACTCCGAAGCCGATTCCGATTCCGATTCCGATTCCGATTCCGACCCCGACCCCGATTCTTAAGTCCCGACTCACTCTCACCAAACACAGGGCTGAGGGCTGAGGGCTGAGGGATCAGTAAAAGCAGGCGACATCGAGGTCGCCGGTGTTTGATGCGCGAATAAGCGCACCGGCCCGGGGCGACTGGACTCCTATTCCGACGTCCCATGGACTGGCACGAAGCCACACTTCGCGCTAGCTTGGGCGTCCTGCAGCCTGTCCTGGGTAGCGCCCGATGCTGATGCTTTCCCTGCTCGAAACGATCGATGCGCTCGGGGCCGGTGAGTTCGGTGCCTGCGAACTGCTGGCGCAGCAGATGGAGCGGATCGAGCGCGTGGACAGCGAACTGCATGCCTTCCTCCATCTCGACCCGGCTGCGGCCAGACTGGCGGCTGAAGCCTCCGACCGGCGCCGCGCGGCGGGCGAGGCGCTGCATCCACTCGATGGGGTGCCCTGTGCGATCAAGGACAACATCGACGTTGCCGGCATGCCCACCACAGTCGGGATGGCCAGTCGCCGCAACCACATCGCGCAGACCGATGCGGCCTGCGTTGCCCGTCTGCGCAAGGCCGGCGCGGTGATCCTTGGCAAGCTGCACATGCAGGAGGCCGCGCTCGGAGCCGACGGCGACAATCCGCATTTCGAGCGCTGCCACAACCCGCATCGCCACGGCTACGTGCCGGGCGGGTCCAGCAGTGGCTCGGCGGTCGCCGTCGCAGCCGGCCTGTGCAGTTTCAGCCTCGGTAGCGACAGCATGGGGTCGGTGCGCATCCCGGCGAGCTACTGCGGTGTGGTCGGCTTCAAGCCCAGCCATGGTCGGGTATCGCAGCGGGGCCTGGTCAAGGTCAGCCGTCGTCTCGATCAGATCGGCCCGCTGGTGCGCAAGGCCGTCGACCTGCCGATGCTTTTCCAGGCCATCAGCGGCCTGGATCCTGTCGATCCCCAATCACGGTCGGTACCTTTGCTGCATGCCGAGCGCAGCAATACACACCTGCGCCTGGGCCGACTGACCGAACTGGCCGGTCTTGGCGTGCAGACCATGGTCAGCGAACATTTCGAACAGATCTGTCTGCGCCTGGATCGGCAGCTTGGAGCCATGCGCGAGGTGACCATCAACGATTTCGACTTCGGTCGCACGCGGCGCGCCGGGCTGCTGCTGTGCGAGGCCGAGATGCTGGTCGAACACGCCCAGGACTGGCAGCAGCGTCGGTCTAGCTTTTCGCCCCCACTGCAGCGATTGCTGGAATTCGGTGCCGCTCGCTCGGCGACCGACCTTGTCAGCGCTGAACGCGCCCTGGACCAGGCAATCAACCTGCTGCGCGGTATCTTCAGCGAGATCGACGTGCTGTTGACGCCGACCACACCGCAACCGGCCTTCCCCCACGACGCCCCGGTGCCGGACAACCAGGCCGACCTGACCAGCATTGCCAACTTCGCCGGCGTGCCAGCGCTGAGTCTGCCCATGGGTCAAACCGCCGACGGCTTGCCGCTTGGCCTGCAACTGATCGGCCCGGTTGGCAGTGACCTGCAGCTGATGTCGCTGGCGGCCCGGATCGAGGCGCTCCTGAGCTGATCCAGGTAGCTCTACATAAGAGCTTCAAGGTCAGCCAACCACGCTGGTCACAGCTTGCGGCTCTTGACTTGCTGGGCCCTGGGCCCTTTTGCCCTGGGCCCTGCTCTTTCCTGCTCAGCGCGGTGGCGCCGTGCGCGTGCAGAGCGCCCGACCGTCAATGCCGGCCGACAACGATGCCGAACCTCGACCGGCCTGGTGGAAGGCCAGATACCAGCTCGGCGCAGTGTCTTCCGCGCTCAGGTCGCTGCTCCAGAACCAGGTACCGCTGAGCCGGAAATGCGGTGATACGTTGCAGCTCAGGTCTTCGCACGGCGTCGTCAAGCTGCCGCTCTGATCGTAGATCTGCTCCAGTTCGGCCACCGTCGGCAGCCGCCAACCGCCGTTGGCGAGCGCCAACTCGCGACAGTAGCGATCGGACTCGAGCCAGCTGATGTCGGTAGCGTTGTCACGCTCGGTCCACTGCAGGCCGGTCAGCGTATCGCCGATGGTGCCGTCGCCATTGAGGACATACCGGGTCAACAGTGACGGTCGCAGATCGACCACCGTGACTCCGCTGGTGACGATATTGACCTCGCGCCGGACCAGCCCGGCCGGGGCGGTACATTCCACCCATTGGATCCCGGCACCGACCTGAACTGAAATCGGCATCGTCGGCACCAATTGACCCTGCGGCGAACCATTGACCAGCAACGAGCATTCAGTGTCCGTGCGAATATCCAGCATGGCCTGGGCAAGCACCGATTGACCCATCACCGCAGCAACCACAATCGTCACAATATTCAGAAAACGCATGATTCCCCCTGACAAACTGCATTCATCCTGTGCCTGAATCATACGCCGAAA